>NZ_AHOO02000014.1:2500-233104 GCF_000244755.1 Leptospira licerasiae serovar Varillal str. VAR 010
AAAGTTCAGGGATCGAAATCAAACTTTATGAGCTGATCAAGATCAGAGCTTCTCAGATCAACGGTTGCGCTTTTTGTATTAACATGCACACAGTGGATGCCAGAAAATTAGGTGAAGAAGAAAGAAGGATCTATCTCTTGAATGCCTGGAGAGAGGCTCCTTATTATTCGGAAAAAGAAAGAGCCGCTTTGGAATTAACGGAATACGTGACTAAAATTTCAGAGAAGGGAGTCCCGGACGATCTATATACAAGAGTCAGAGCTCATTTCGAAGAAAAGGAATTTATAGCATTGGTCGTAGTAATCAACACGATTAACTCCTGGAATCGGATTGCGATCTCTACCGGAATGACCGCTCCGAACTAAAACTAGACTCTATTTAAAATCTCATACGTGCCTTGGATCGGTTTTTCGATCGGAGGGCGTATGAAATCCTATTTGGGTGCCGACGGAATTTTAATCCAACTTAGTTGCTTCCAATGTTTTTGTCAAAGACAGGGAAGTTACTTTTAATCTTTCTAAACTAGTTCTGAGTTTTTCAGTGATCTCGGACATTTCCATGGACCTTCTACTCAGATATTCTATCCCATTCAGTATCTGTTTGGCCCCATTCGATTGTTCTAATGTAGAATTTTTCATCTCTTTAGCGAGATCACGGATATGTTTATTCTTATCTTCCACTTCTGTAGAAAGACTTTTTTGTTTATCCACTGAGTCCCCTACCTGAGCTAGCGCTTCTCCGATAGAACCGATCCCTGAAGTTAATTCTCGAAACGCTTGCACCAATTCCCCGAATTTTTCGGAACTTGTGTCGGAAGCTTCTCCTAAGGCGCCGATCTGCTTTACGATCTCTTTTGCATTTCTGGAAGATGAGTCCGCAAGCTTACTTACTTCTTCCGCGACCACTGAGAATCCTTTTCCAGCTTCTCCCGCTCTTGCCGCTTCGATAGCTGCATTCAAAGAAAGTAAATTTGTTTTTCCTGCAAGATCCTGGATCACTCCTAATATTTTACTCACTTCCTGGACAGTGCCCTTAAATTGTGAGAATACATCCAATGCTACTCGGACCGTGCCCTCTCCTTCGATCGCGGTGGCAGCCGAGCCTTCTCCCAAACTTCTGGCAAATGATACCGCCTCAAAGACTCTTACCATCTGGTCCTTCCATTTATCTATAGAAGAAGAAGTATCGTCCCCGAATTCGTCCTGCTGTTCCGCCATCTTTGCGATAGATTCTATACTTGCTCCCATCTCTTCCAGAGTGGCGGATGTTTCCTCTACCATACTTGCAAGATCGCGACTGCTATCTTCGTTTGCTCTAGCGACATCCTCTACATCTATTAGAGATTTGCGAAGTTCTTCCGCTACAGTTTCGGAACTTTGTAAGATCTCTTTTGCGGATGTATAATTTCGAATGGCTCTTTCTTCCGCATTTTGGGCTTCTTCTACTAATCTTCTTACGAACTTGGTCGCATAAGAAATGGTAACTCCGAATGCGAATAAAAATACTCCCATTAAAATTACCAGAGGAGACCTCAATCGGATCATTCCTTCGTAACCCATGGTAAGAAGTTGTGGGTTCAGAACGGTAAGCGTTAACGCCATTGCGGTGAACTGGATCGAAAGAACAGTGGAAGTGATAAATGTGAATCTAGGGTTGAACCTAAAGATGGTGCCGGATAGAATTAAGAAATAAATTCCATAATTAGCGGGACTCAAGATCCCATTCGGTTTCCATTGGTCTTCCGTTCCGAAATAACCTGCCTGCACGATCGCATAACCTATAAATTCCATGAAAACCGTAGCATATTTTAGCCAAGGTCTGTAGCCGAAAAACTTCATTACAAAAATGGAAAAGAAGATGATAAAGGAATACGCTATGATCCCGCCGATATAATATCCTAAAACCGCTTGGATCCCGCTTTTCCATATTAATCCGAACGCGGTCCCGAAAATAAAAACTATGGTTAAAAAAATCCGCAGATAGTTTGCGGCGACTTCACCTTGGCGTTCTAATTCCAAATTTCTATTCATTATCCCTCGGTTAGGCGGTTTCGGTTCTTGACCCAAAATCGTCTCAAATCGACCGAGTGTCAAGCAGGGATATTATACAGATCTAATTTAGAAGAATTAAAAGTCGATTGGGACCATCAAGGCAAGTTCCAACGTGCTCATATGGATCGTATATCCTGAATCCTTGAACAACGGTCCATGCCAACTAAGCCTGGCTTTTACAAACCCGAATTTAGGCGTTTCTACATAGATCATATAAGCGAAAACTTGCTTATCTTTAGTATTGATGCTGGTCCTTGACAATGCACTTAGAGCCAATAATTCCAAAGGATTGTATTTATCCTGCAAATTCGCATAAACTAAAAGCGATATTATATCCGTGGAAAAATGAGTGCCTTGGCTGGCAAGATAAGCACCCATCAATTCCAAATTGTTTCCTTGGCTTAAATTTACTAAAAGATAATTGAATATAGGATCTCCTTTTCTCAGATCCACCAAACCGGAACTCAATTGTAAAAAACTTAAGGTATCTAGAAATGTATTACGATCACCCATTGCACCGTACATTTTTCCTATCGTTTCTCCCGGATCCCTAAAGTCCACATTCCCTCTCATTCTCATATCCGCTAGCCCGAAACCAAACCCCATACGGAATCCATCCACTTCCGGATTTCCCCAATAGAACGTAGGTATTATATAATTGTAATCCACTTTGACGTTGGTCCCAAGATCGGCTGTAACGGAATTTTTATCGTTCTTGCCGGTGGTGCCGCTACCGGAAGAAGAGGAACTTGAATCGGAAGAAGCACCGGTATCAGGTGCGGGCACGGAATAAGATTGTTTATCGAATTCCTTTCTGGCAGAATGAAATAAAAGTTGTACCCCGAACGCCTCGTTGATCTTTAAATCCTTACTTCTTATATCAAAAAAGAAATTCGGTCTTTGAGACTCCGTCGTCATCGCAGCGGATCTCCCTCTTCCGCTGATATCCAGATCTGAAATAAAATCGTAACTTCCTCCAGGTTGTATGGAGAAAAATCTGGCCTTAGGAGTTTTAGGGACTCCCAAATCCCTATCAAACTTGTTCGCTTTCTGTCCGGAATCATAATGATCTCGGATCTCTTTCAGAACATCTTCGTCTAAATCTGTCTTTAGGGGAGAAGCAAAATTAGAAATTGGAGAAAGGATGCAGATCAAAAATAAAAAAAAGAATTTTGTCCGAATGTTTCGCTTCATGAATATAAAGAAGAATATTCCTTCTCTCGATACAATCCAAGTCAACTAACAAAACGGATTGAATAAGTAATGCTATCCTTTAAGATGGAAACAATGGATTGGAGATTTAGATCCCTACTCATACTTTGCGTATCCTCCCTAAGCTTAGGTTGTCTAAAAACATTTCCGGTATTAGAAGAGCCTACACCCGGGGAAGAAGGTTTAATAGCCTTCGGGCTAGTAGTTGCTAAAGGCGGTATCTCAAATGGGATATTCAAAGGTGTAGAAGAGTCCGTTCCGAAAGAGACTCATATTTCTTCTATCGAAGGCAATTCTCTGCGTATCAATTTAGAAGATCCAGGAAAAGAAATGGAAGGAGATGGAAATTACAGATTTATATGGGTCAAAAAACTGCAGTTAGGAAAATCCGAAGAAGGAGCTCCCAGATATTTCGTAGTTACCAGATTGCCTAAAAATCAATCCTTAATACTGGACAGCGCCTCCTATACGTATACTACGACTCATACTTACACTACAGTAAACAAATACGGGCATGTGCAAACACATACTTATACCGTTCTTCACACTAATTCCATTCCGATAGAATACGATCCATTAGAAAAATCTAAATTTTCATTCTACAATCCCGGAGGCTTAGAGATCAGATTTGTCGGGAATTTTATCGCACATCCGAAAGGAATTAATTTCTCCTACGGTGGTCCTTATACAGGCACTTACATTCTGACTAATATAGACACTTATCTCAAAGAAAATCCTAACCTTATCTCTGATTTCAAAAATAAATTTTACGGCAAAGAGGAAGTAAGCCCGAAAGGAGCAGAGATCCATTTTCTAAAAAGATTTATTAAAGAAAATAGATCTCGTTATTGGCAGGATATCGCTATCAAAAAACTTTTCAGATTAGATCCTAAAACCAAAGAAGCTGCGATCAATGCAAAGATCCCTATCCCAGTTCAGGATTTAAGTTCAGAAAATCATACTCAATAGAATTAAGGTTTAGAGATTAGCGTATTGATCGTTCCGCTAAAACCTGTCTCCAAGACGGTCCAAGAAGAAGGCTCCAATCCTGTTTCGGAATATACGACTCTTCCGGACCTTCCCGCCCCAACGAATTGTTTTACATAAGAATTATAAGTTACACTTAAAAAATCAGGCATTCCATTATCATAAGTGCAGCTTCCGATAGAAGCGTATGGAGTCCAGTTAGCTCCTGCATCCGTCGAATTCATCCAAGTACAAGCATCACCCAATGCCACTATTAAATTTCCTTTATATGCAGCTGAATTCAATAAAAGACCGTAAGTATAGGGAGCCATAAGTACGTTCGTGGCTACTTCTACCCAATCCCCACCGGGTAACTTTCGGTTTATGTAATTTGCGCTATCGCCCTGCCCGAACGTAAATCTGGAATGATTCGGTCCTCCGTAAAACCAGGAAGTACTCGGATTATAATTTGGAGGCGAATCCGGAAATGCTGCATAGCCCATATAACTCGGAAGATCTGCATCCGCCACCCAAACCCCGGAAGAAGAATTGTATTTTAAGATCGCATCTGAATAAGAACCGGTCTCTCCCGAGCATCTTGCTACACCATTGTCTATTTCCAAATAACAAGTGGTCATCAAACCGCCATCCACAGTAGGAGTGGGACCTAACTTTTTGAAAGCCCAGTTCATTCCATCCAGACTGACCAGTCCATAGTAGTCTTCATTTGCGGAGACTCCCATTTTATGACCAGCAGCAAAGAACATTCCGACGCCTCCCACGTTACCGAATACTACTGATCTAAGAGGAGTATTAGAAAAACTCAATATATTTGGACTAGGACAAATATGTCTTACCCAGTTCACACCGTCCGCACTACTCCAAAGACCACAATTGTTCGCAAAAGTCAGGTAATCGTTCGTCAAGGTCCCGACTGCCACCCATCTTCCGTTCCCTTGAGCCAATCCATAGATTACTCCACCGGAACAATTCGCAAACGGAGTGGAAGCACCTTGTAGTATATTCCAACTTATCCCATTGTTAGAGGTAAAAAGAGAACAATTATCTCCAGCTGCCATATACTCCGGCCCGGCATCTCTTCCATTAATCGCCTCGGAGATACTAATATCCATAAGGAGGCCGATAGGCGATTTTGCGGAGTCTATATCGATTGATTTAGCCTGATTACAAGCCCAAACAGAGGAGAAGAATATAATGAAATAAATACGCCTCATGGCAAGTACTCCTAGCTTTTATACGACAAACCGAGGCTTAAAAAATTGCTCAATTTTCACTAAAAAGGAGAATAAAATAGGTTTAGAATTTCTTTTCTCTTCCCAATAGTTCGGCTAACAAAACGCCGGTGAGCACCAGACTACACCCAATCAAACCGGTTGCATCCAATCTTTCTTCCAAAGTGAAATAGGCAAGAATAGCAGAGAATACAGGCTCTAAAGAAAAGATCAGGCCCGCTCTAGTGGGAGAGATCCCCTTTTGGTATTTTGTCTGTAAAAATGTGGTCCCCACAGAAGAGATCAAACCGTTATAAAATAATGCAGGCATTACCCTGGAATCCATTTTAATGAACAAAGGTTCGAATTCAGACCAATGCAAGACGAACGCTAAAATAAAAGCGAATACGCTTGTGACCAATGTTTGGGACAAAAGAAGAATGTCCAAAGGACAAGACTTACTCGCTTTATCTACATAAATAATGTATAAAGAAAAGAAGAATGCTCCACCTAACGTGAGAACATCGCCTAGATGATAGGATATTACAAGTTTATGATCTTCTCCCACCGACTCGGCGGAAAGGAAGAATAGACCGAACATTACTACAATCACTCCCAGCAGGTTTCCGGAACTGGGCATACGTTTCAAAAACAAAGTTTGTAAGATTGGAGTGATGACCACCAGGGTTCCGGTTAAAAATCCGGACTTAGTAGCGGTCGTATATTTTAATCCTACCGTCTCGAATGCGAATCCCATAAACATCCAGAAACCTAATAGGAATGCTAAAAAGTATATATGCTTGTTTGTCTTCCAATCCGGATAGGATACGGGATTCTTTCGGTTTTTAAGAAGAATATAAATTATGAAAACGAATGTTGCGATCGCAAATCTGATCCCGATAAATAAACAGGAAGAAATAGAAACTAAGCTCAGTTTTGTTGCGGTGAAGGTCCCGCCCCATATCAAAGTGCAAAAGATTAAGGCAGCCTCGTTTTTGTATCTGTTCATCCTATTGAGCCGGGACTTTTTTCCTCATAACTATATCGACTGCCTTCCAGGATCTCCAAGTGGTTCCTTCCCAATTGACCGTTTCATATCCTTCTTTTTCAACTTTTAATTTAATTCCGCGAATACCCGGGAAGGATTGGAAAAACATCCCATCTTCTTTACGGGAAGTTCTGACTTCTCCATGGTAAAAAATAACTTTATCGTATTTGATATTCGCTGCGATCGGATTCCCATGTTCGTCTTTGATCTTAAAATAAAGTTTACTTCCGTCTGCAATTTCTTCCAAGAGGATTGTCCAAGCAGGTCTCAAAGATTCCACAATTTTAGGAACATCCGAATAAGGCGGATTCAAATGGGAAGATTCTATTAAATATGCAAGAGTTCCGTACTTAAAGAAATAATAATCTTGGTCTACTCCATCCACACCGTAGATATTTTTTTTAGCGCTAAAATTATGATTTGGATTTTTACTTTCTACGGAAGAAGCGATCCTTTTTCCCAAACTCCAAACCAGATCAGGCTCCGGGTTAGAAGTTCCGTCTATCGTGTACGGGACTAAAATACAATTTGCAAATGCGTGATAACTGATAGAAGCTGCAAACCTTTCCTTCTCCGCTAAATTCATCATCGCTTGGGTCTCCGGCTCGGAACCAGGATAAGGTCCTCTAAAAAAAACGCTATTGGATACGGATGAAGTCTGATTCGATTTTGTTTTTCCCCAAAAGAACGGATAATTCCGATTTATATCCACTCCAGGATTATCTTTTTCTGTGACCTGCCCCCAACCGGGATATCCGTTCTTTCTTCCCATAGACATATTCTCATGCCAAAATACACGAGAACCGTCCGGGTTAACGATCGGAACCACCCAAATCTTTAATTTTGCGAGAATATCGCCATACTTCTTCTTATGAGCCAATAGCTCATAGATCACGTCGTAACAATGTTCTACAGAAACCACTTCGTTAGAATGATGAGCGCAATTGAATAGAACTGAAATTTTATCTTCGTCGGAAACAGTCGGATCGGTAAGTAAGATCGCAGGTATCTCTCTTCCTCTACTCGACTTGCCTATTATTTTGTATTGAGTATGTTTCGGAAATAAGCGATGCACCCAGTATAAATAATGAGAATTTAATATATTATCCTTATATCCTTTTTTAATATCAGCTAACGCAAAGATGGATTCGGATAGGGAATCCTGATAATTTCCAGAATAATATTTAAATGGCATCCCTTTTGCGATGTTGATCCCTTCTTTAGGAAAACCATACAATTTTAGTTTATCCTTATGGATCACTGCATAACTATGATCCTTTTCGATAAAAGTATAGGGAACTTTCCAAGAAGTCGCTCTCTCAAATTCTTCTCTGGCATTTTTATCAATTTTTAGAAGAATAGAAATAGAGCCGTCGTTCAGCGGTCGCGAAGGAATAGTTTCCCTAAGAATAGAACAGGAAACTATGGAAGAATAAAATAAAAAAACGAGTAGAAAGACCCGAAAGAAGCCCGTCACAGTTTAAATTTCGGAAAACGAATCGGAAAGAAAAGAAAGAATTCGGTTCTTAAAAGGAATATTTATAAAACTTATACAAGGAAGGAAAGATCGAAAATCGGGAAAAGGCAGTGCCCTTCCCCGAATTGAAAATGATCTTTGGATTATTTTTTCTGCCAGAATTGAGAACGACCTATTAAGGAAAATCCTATATAACCGCGGACTTCTAATTTCTTTCCGCCCTCGGTCGCTTTTAGGCTACATTTGTACCAAGTTCCATCGTTTGGATCCAAGATACGTCCTCCTGCCCATTTTTCTCCGTCAGGTCCTAATCCTTTGATAATGACCATTCCTAAGATTGGTTTATCTTTTTCAGGTCCGTCACACTCGGTGCAACGAGCAGGTTTTCCGTCTTTATCGTTTGGATCGACAAGACTCAGGATCTTTCCGAAAATCTTTCCGTCCTTCTCATAGATCTCAACCGTAGATTCTTCTTTGGTTCCTGCGTCGTTGAATGTTCTCCAAACTCCGGTAACTGGAGCTGGATCTGCGGAAAGACCGAATGCTCCCGCAAAAAATAAAGCGAATAAGAATATTGCGTTGATCCTCTTCATAAAATCACCTCATTAATATAGAAATAAACGGGGAGAATTCTCCCCGCTACTTGGAATTTTATTTTTTAAGCCAAGTTTGAGTTCTACCGATCAATGAAAAACCGATAAACCCTCTAACGCTCAATTTAGCACCACCGTCAGTGGCTTTTAATTTACATTTATATATTTTACCGTTGTTAGGATCCATGATGGTCCCGCCGGTATATTCGTCATCGTCCAAGCTCAGACCTTTGATGATAACAAGGCCGATAACCGGTTTATCTTTATCCGCACCTTCACATTTGGTGCAAACTTTCGGTTTACCGTCTTTATCTAAAGGATCTCTTAAGCTAGCGATCTTTCCGTAAATTTTGCCGCCTTGCTCGTAGATCTCTACTACGGACTTTTCTTTACCGTCTTCGTCATCAATGGTTTTCCATTTTCCGACTACAGGAAGCGCGTCAGCAAATGCGGATTCGCCGACTAAAAACGCCGCCAAAACGACAAACAAAACGAGTGATTTTTTCATTTTTGATGAACCCCTTAACGTTTCTATTGAAATCGGTTATATTTAGTCTTCTTTGGAAGCTAGCAAGCAAACTATTCTTTGAACCATTTTTTTTGCTCAAAAACCCGAATTTTGCAGGAAAGAAATAGGGTTTTACGCAAAAACATGCAGTCTTATAGGTTAATTTATAAGAGAAGGCCGGTTTTTGCCAGTTTTCTCAGAGTATTTCCTGTATGTTTACGAATCGTTTTCTCCCCTATTTGCGAGTTTTTTTATCAGTCCTTATCTCCGCATTCTTCCTATTTTATTGTTCGCAGGAAGATAAAAGTTCCAAAACAAACGATTTGATCACGTTATCCTTACTCACAAATAGGGACCAAATTGCAGAGGCTTTGACCTCGGCCATGGATCCGGTATCTGGTTCTATGGAAGGCTTAAGTGGAGAAGGTGCATCTGTTGCAATCCGAGGGAATCGTATCACTTTACCCGAAAGGATCAGCGCTTTAGGGCATCGTATTTGGAATAAAGGTCCTGATTTCGGAGAATTAGAGGCTTACAATTTTTCGTTCAACTGCTGGGGCGGAGGAAATTATTCCAGACAAGTTTTTTCTACCGATACAAACGCATACGATTTCTTAGATTATATATTGAACGGAAATGATCCGTCTTCTTCTTTCTTAGTCTCTAAAGAATTCGGGAATTGTAGATTTTTACCTTTCAGCAATTGGGTGATAGACGGGCTGACTGAAAATGTTTGGAGTAATCTTTCCGGTTCCTCTCCTTTTGTTCAAAACGGTACGAACCTGAAAATTGGAGTAAATCGAACGATCCAAAATTCGTTCCAGGGAATTTCAGTAAAAGTAACCGGAACTGGAGCACCACTTTCGTACGCTGCAGGAACTCCAACAACCAATCAAGCTTACTCTATGACTTGGAATAATATTCTAACAGGAGCTTCTCCGGGAATTTCTTCTTACTCGCAAGACGTTTCCGTTTTGAGAGAAGGTTACTCCGGTGGCGATCTCATCTTTTCTCATGAGGTAACCTCTTTAAGTTCTTTGCAGTACGGTGCGGATAGAAGCGACTCTAATCCTTTATCTTGGTACCGTCTCTGGAGTGCGGGTTCTTTACAAGTAGTCCATGTGGAGAAAAATTTCACACTAGCGGTTTCAGTAGATGAACCCGTGAAATGGAAATACGTAGATTGTCTTCCTAGATCCGGAAAAGTATCCTTCACGTTGAGCGGAGATCTGACCGGAACCGGAACAGTCTCCTTCTCCGGTGGCTCCGGCTACTATGTTTACACTGTAACGGATTCAAATGGGAATAATTCTACGGAACAAGGAAATCTAGACTTCTCCTCTTGCAGCGTCCCGCTTTTTATTCTCTAAAAATTTCCGGACCAAAAACTTTCGGATTTTGGAAAGAAGGCCCGCTTTTCAGAGTCAATTTTTCTCTTGCATAAGAACCTACCCGGACAGATCCTTTTGGGAAAGGACTCTTCCAGGTTTGATGAACTCATATTCCTTTCGTCCGATCCATTTTATTATTTTATGTTTATCCATAATCTTTCTGGTCGCTCCTCATGTACTTGGATCTCCGGACCCGAGCAAACCCTGCTACGGAAAAAAAATCAAAGGAATGCAATGTATTCCGGAAGGATATTTTATCCGGGGAAGTAATACCCACGATCCGGACGAGGCCCCCGAACAAAAAATTTATCTCAGCGACTTTTTCATAGATCTATACGAGGTCACAAACGAGGACTTCAGCAAATGTATAGAAGAAGGGTCCTGTAAAGACTGCCTATACAATGGGACCTGCGATTACATAGGCCCCGCATACGGCGATCTATATCTAAAACCGAAACAACCTGTACTCGGAGTAAGTTGGTATACCGCAAAAGAATACTGCGAGTGGGTGGGTAAAAGACTTCCGACGGAAGCGGAATGGGAGAAGGCGGCCAGAGGTCCAAAAGGAAATTTATTTCCTTGGGGAAACAAACCCGCAAACTGTAAGTTAGCCGTCATTGAAGAAGACGAACGAAAAGGTTGCGTGTATAAAAAGATCAATCCTCCAAATTTAATGCCTACGGCCCCTGTGGGGAGCAGACCCGCAGGGGTGTATGGGCTATTTGATATGGCCGGGAATTCCTGGGAATGGGTCCAAGATTGGTACTCCGAAAACTACAAAGTATGCGGAGAAGCATGCAGTGGAAAAGATCCGAAAGGCCCTTGCGAAGGAGAAGATAACTGTCCCGGTTTTGATAAAAAGACCTTAAAAGGCGGATCCTGGTGGTGGCCTTCAAGTTATGCAAGAGGCTCCAAAAGAAGAGCGCATGTCCCCCAAAATTTCCCTGAGTACCATCATTTTGGGTTCCGTTGCGCGAAAGACGCAGGTTAAAAAGCTATACAACGGACGGCGCTCTTATAAACAAACGTAAGAAGCCAAAATGGTTATGCGAAATGAAAATAAAAAATCTAAAGAGACCTATCGTTTCTGTCTGGCTGGTTCTTCTACTAGGATGCGGATCTTCGAAGCCTACTCCAATCCTAGGAACGGAAGTCCCATCTACGATATGGGAACAAGACAAGAGTCCTTATATAATTTCTAATTGGGAATTTGCAGAAATCCCTCCCGGAAATTTTTTCCACGGACATTTTCCCGTTTTACCCGGACAAAATCCAGATAAACCTTCCGGCAAGATCCCTGAGGACCGCGAAACGGACTATAACATAGAATCGTTTTTAGCCACCCCCTCCGATATTTCCAAATATAATCCTAAAAGAAACGATTCCTCTCTAGTATTCTTTCATTCGGTCAAGAGAAGTAAGAACGATCTAGATATATTACTTTCTGCTTATATACCTTTTTGTCCATCCGGCTGCTATCTAGGAGTAAAATCCGAAGGGAAAGAGCAGATGATCGTTCCGGGAGAATCGGAAGACTCCTCCAAACCAAGGATCGTAGTCATTCCTTTTCAAGATGAAGAAGTTACATTAGCCCTACAATTATTCCCTTTTAACGGGCCTAGGAACATGATGGAAAATCCTGTTGTAGGTAGTTTTTCGGAAATACAGACAGTCTACCTGGTAAAAGCGCTAAGAGTACTTCTATTCAGCTCTTTGGAATTTTTTTCCTTCTTCTTTTTTGCTTTCATATATATCAGAAGGCCACAAGACAAATTCAATCTTTCCTTTTCACTTTTAAATTTGTCTCTGGCGATCTGGTATCCCGCTTACGAAGGCTGGTTCCAATACATTGTGGATTCTCCCTGGACTTGGGTCATCTTCGGATATTCGTTGGGAGCGTTTCTTCCCATTTTATTTTACGAATTCACGATCGGTATTTTTCAGGCACCTAGAAATATTCCCGGTAGAACATTACAATTTCTTTTTATTCTACTGACCATATGGCCATCTCTAGAATATGGACTTACAGGAGGACATCAATATTTCGGAAAGATCGCTTTTCATATATTCTTAGTCATACTAGTATTCTTTTATTTGAATACATTGTATATCTTCTTCAGATATAGATGGAGCAGTATTCTTTCATTTCGATGGGTGGTGACGGGTCTAATTTTAGTCGCTGTATCTTCTTTTTATACTGTATTGAGTTTTGCCGGTTTCGGCCAAATCCAGCCTTGGGTAAACGAAAGCTTTTTAGTCTTAACATTACTTTTCAGTTTGGCTCTCGCCAAAAGATATGCGGAAGTTTTTAGAGCTTTAGAAAAATCGGAAGGCAAACTCAAATCCTTAAACGAATCTTTGGAAACAAAGGTAGAAGAAAGGACTAAAATTATAGAGCTTCAAAAAGCGGAACTTGTACAAAAAGGAAGAATTTTAGCCAAGGACTTGTCGATAGCGGGAAAGATCCAAAACGCACTTTTACCTAGAGAACTTCCCGTAATACCAAATGCAAGAATCTCCTACAGATACAAACCGATGATGGAGATCGGCGGAGACTTATTGGATGTGATCTACGATCCTTCCACAAGCTCCTTAGGAATGTTCATCGGAGATGTGACCGGCCATGGGGTTTCCGCCGCATTATTAGCATCCATGCTAAAAATGACCTTAGGAGACTGGTCCATTCTTCTGCAGGACCCATCTTCTCTTCTATTACATATTCGTAATCAATTTGAAGGAAAATTGGACGGTCATTTTATCACAGCAACCTTAGTGACGGTGGATCTAAGATCAGGCAAAACATTGATCGCAAACGCTGGGCATCCAGAATGTTTAGTTTTAAGAAAAGGTGGAGTTGTAGAATTTTACAGACCCAAAGGAGTCGCAATCTACGAGGCGATCCCAACCACTTACCAAACGGAATCAGTGGATCTTTTGCCTGGAGATAAAGTAGTATTGTATACAGATGGGATTCCTGATTCCAGAAATACAGAAGGAGAATTTTTTGGCGAAGATCGTTTATCCGATCTGCTAAGAAAAAATTCTTTTAGACCGCCTGAAGAACTATGCGATTCGGTTATCCGCGGAGTTCAGTCTTTTCAAGGAGAATTCCAGAACCAAGACGATATGGCGTTATTAGTTTTGGAGTATTTAGGTTAATTCACGCACCGCCGGCTCGGTAATTTTTAAGGAGAGCAAGGAGTTTGAATATTTCGGTAAATGTAAATCTTCCGCAAGCTTGGAAGCTTCGTTCAAATAAGAATTAATTAGATCGCCGATCTGTCTTTCCAACTGGATCTCTTGTAAAAGCCCTAAAGTTTCCCTTTTTTTGCTCCTTTTCCAATCTTGCCTTTTGTCTTCCGGAAGAAAATAGATCATTGAGGAAATATCTTCGTTCTCCAAATCCTCATTTAAATCCTGATAATCGTCCAAAAGCCTCCAAGCTATACCGAAGAATTCGTACATTCTTTTCACGAGTTCCGCTTGGTCCTTGGAAAAAAAAGACCTAGCAAGTAAGTAAGGTTGTAAGGACCAAATCCCGATTTGAGAACAAAATCTGGAAAGATGAGCCTCTAAACTTTCCGCAATTCCCAGATTTACTATGGACTTGAAGTATCGGTCGATGAATTCCTCTGCGATCAAAACGCCGTCATGCACTTCTCTGCCGAATAATTTACTGGATTGAGCATATCTTGTCCAAGCTTCGGTCCTAAGTTGCAGAATGATATGATTCGCTCTTAAAGATCCGTCCGTTAAATGGTCGTCAAGAGAATGAAGTAATAATGCAGAAGAATGGGATTCCAAAAGCAAGGTCAACCAAGGATTTTCCCAGGGCAATCCATGTGCGGATTCATTAATCCAATATAAGATAGAATAACTCGGACTATAATATTTTCTTAAAAAATTAAATCCTTCCGTTATGCTATTTTGGGAATATTTATATAAAAATAAGACCGCCTCGGTCCTGAGCGAAATTGGCAATCCATAACAAATACTTAAAGCGGAACGATTCAGTAACTTGCAGAATTCCTCCGCCTCTCCGGGGTTATCCGAAAGACCGAAATCAAGCCTTTGCATGGCCACATATTAGAGAATTTTCTTTTTTTTACCATTTATTTAATTTCTTCTAAGAAATTTTTGTGATAATTAAGGTTTTTTAAAGATTCTTTCCGGAATGAATATTCCATTTTAGTATTTTAGAATTTGATAACGGTTCTTACCCCAATCAAGGTAGGAGGATTTAACACGTTGAGCGAAACAATAGATTATGTCCCTTGATTCAAGAAAAAGACCCAAAAAAATATTCACCCCTACCTTTTGTTAATCGAAATCCAACCTTTCGAAGATTATAAAATTGGAATACATATTCCGCGATTTACTTAATATTTTTCTTGCAGATGCTAAATCTAGATAAAAATCTCTGGAGAGGGGCCTGAAATAGTTTGAGAACTTTTTTAGATTTTATTCATACGGAAAAAACAAATCATCCTCAATTCGTGCTTAGCATACAAAAAGAAGATCCTAATTTTCTACAAAATTGGTTCCAAACAATAGGATACGATGTTTCTGCTTGGGAATGCTCCAAGGTGATCGAAACATTTAAGACCACGATAGGTCACAAAACAATAGACTCCGAATCTTTCTAATACATTAAAAATTAATAATATAATCGCTCTCGCAGGCTTACAATTGTGCCCGCACAAAAAGCTATAAATTGATTTTCAGATCGCTATACCGAACAAGATCTGCAACTGGGCGCCGTACGGATTCTGATGAGTTCGAGCTTCTTTTTCAGGTTCTTGCCAATCTTTTTGTAATTGTCTATAATCCCAGCTCGTATTAGTGCCATAGGAACCCCGTTGTTCATGAGTGCCTCTTTCCGGATAGAATAGAATATTTCCACCTACATGAATAAAAAATCCAGATGTGAAAATGTATCTAAAACCGGCACCCGCAGAAAGAAAAAGTTTTTGTTGAGAAATATTCCAAGCATAATCTCTATAATTTCCACTCGGAACATAGGTCTCTGTCTTTCTTTGTTTTTCAGAATAAGTTTCCAATCCTCCCCCCGCCGCAAAATAATAAGGGCCGGAAAAAGGGAACCATTCCATTTGAAGCGCCAATTGTCTTTGGATCTTTTCCGAATTTGTAAGAGTGAATATTCCAGACAGATCTGACTGCACACCGTTCGCATCCAAATCGAATCTTTGGATCACTCTTTGCTCCTGCCATTGTAAAGAAGTAGCCAATTTAGAAGAAAATTGGATACCTGAACCGAACCAACTCAGACCGTTTGCAGTAAAACCTCCGATGAAAAACTTTCTGGAACTTCTTCGACCGGCCTGTTCCAGTTCGCCTGGAACAGGAGCAAGTTCGTTGTTTCCCTGAGCAAAAGCCGCGGGAGCGATCAATAAGAAGAATACGAAAATAATTTTTTGAACGAGGTTTTGTTTCATACGAGTCCGTCCAGCCGATCCAGGATTCCAAATTTATTTAGAAAGGTCAAGCTACTCGGAGGAGACGTAAACAGTTCCGCCTTTATTTAAAAATTCTTCCGATTTTTCTTTGAACCCCTCTTCCATGGCTTTTTCGTCCGAAATTCCTTTCTCTTCCGCATATTTTCTAAGCTCTTGGGTCAAATGCATAGAACAGAAATGAGGTCCGCACATAGAACAAAAATGTGCGGTTTTCATTCTGTCTTGGGGAAGTGTTTCGTCATGAAATGACTGAGCAGTATCCGGATCCAAGGAAAGTGCAAATTGATCGTCCCATCTAAATTCGAATCTCGCCTTACTTAAGAGATCGTCTCTCTCTTTTGCACCGGGATGTCCTTTAGCAAGATCGGCCGCATGAGCCGCGATCTTATAAGCGATCACTCCTTGTTTTACATCTTCTTTGTCCGGAAGTCCCAAATGTTCTTTTGGAGTTACATAACAAAGCATTGCAGTTCCATGCCAACCTATCATCGCAGCGCCGATCGCAGAAGTGATATGATCGTAACCTGGCGCAATATCGGTTACTAAAGGCCCTAACGTATAGAATGGAGCTTCCTTACAAATTTCCATCTGCAAGTCCACATTCTCTTTGATCTTATCCAATGGAACATGGCCCGGACCTTCTATCATTACTTGGATGTCTTCTTTCCAAGCAATCTGAGTGAGTTCTCCCAAGGTCCTTAATTCTGAGAATTGAGCCTCGTCGTTTGCATCTGCGATACTTCCTGGACGTAAACCGTCACCTAAGGAGAAGGACACTCCGTATTTTTTCATTACCTTGCAGATCTCTTCGAAACCTGTATAAAGAAAATTTTCCTGATGATGGGCCAAACACCATTTCGCAATAATGGAGCCACCTCTAGAAACAATGCCGGTTACTCTTTTGGAAGTCATCGGAATATATCTTAGGAGAACTCCGGAATGGATGGTAAAATAATCCACACCTTGTTCAGCCTGTTCTTCCAAAGTTTCCAGAAACACGGAAAGACTTAAATTCTCAGCCTTACCCTTTACCTTTTCCAAAGCCTGGTAGATAGGAACAGTTCCAATCGGAACCGGAGAATTACGAATGATCCATTCCCTAGTCTCGTGGATATTTTTTCCTGTCGAAAGATCCATTACGGTATCCGCGCCCCATTTGATGGACCAACGGAGTTTCTCCACTTCTTCTTCAATGGAAGAAGAAAGAGCGGAGTTCCCTATATTCGCATTTATTTTCACTAAGAAGTTTTTGCCGATAATCATCGGCTCCAGTTCAGGATGGTTTTTGTTGGAAGGGATGATCGCCCTACCTCTGGCAATCTCACTTCTCACGAATTCAGGATCCATTCCTTCTCGGAGTGCCACATATTTCATTTCTTCAGTTATCAATCCCTGTTTTGCGAAATACATTTGAGAATGATTTTGAACTGGAGAAGGACCCGAAACTCTTCTCTGGATCCATTCCGCCCTAAGTTTAGGGATTCCTGCCTTCCAGTCGGAAGGGTTCCATCCGTCTTTCCAAGGACCTTCTGTAGTGTAAGCGTTATAAACGGATCCGTTGCTTAATCGTATCTCTTTTCGAGGAATTTCGAATGGAGTAGTAGTTTGATTGGATTCCATAGTGTTTCTCCCATGTCGGGGAAAATTCCGGAATCTGAAAAAGAGGAAAAGAAAAAGGACCCAAGAAAAAGTTCCATACGAAATTTATAATCTTTCGCGGACCTAGTCTAGGATGTTTGTTTTTTTCCGTTTCCCTTCGCAGGCATTATCCTGATCAGGTTCCGGGGACTCTCTCAGAGACTTTTGGTCCCACCCCCAACGGTTCTTCTCCATTGGATTCCTAAATTCTAGTCTTGCAAGGAGTTTTTCCGAAACTTCCCATCCGAATTCGTGAGAGAAAATTCACTGATTTTTCTCAAAGCTTTAAAAATCAAAATTAGCGAACGGATGTTAGTCCTCTCACGAACGAGGAAGTGAATGTTTATTTTTTACAACAAATGTTCAAAATAAAATCTGATATAACGGACTTTTTTATTTTATCCAGAATATCTGTTTGACACCCAAGTCCGCGTCGATATTGTCCTGTCCAATGCTTGGGCCCCGCTATAGACATAAATGGTCCAGGTGAAAAACCACTCTACTATACGAAAAGTTTAAGGAGCTATTTAAATGGTTCGTAACATCACGAAAGCTTTGCTAGTTTTCGCCGTACTTTGTTCTTCATTCGGCTTAAGCGCAAAGTCTTACATCACTGGAGGCCTCGGTCTCCAATTTGACCTTGGATCATTGGGCGATACAATTGCAACTGATGGTTTGGATGCATCTGGAAGTTATAAAACAACTGACTCCACTGGAACTCAAGCAGGGGTTCTTCCTCGTCGTGCAATCATTCCTGAAAACCGTTTGTTAAGCTTACAGCACACCACAAACGGATTAATCAGCGCTAAAACCAGCGGTGCAATGACTGGACTTACTCTTTCCTTAGGATATGAGCAAGATTTCGGAAAAGCTTTCTTCTGGAGAGTTAACGCACACTACACTCGTAAAGTTATGGGTGGAGATACTTCCGCTAAATTCTTAGGCCAAGGGTTCTATGATATTACTTGGGACTACCATGCAATTCAAGTTCCAGTGAACGTAGGTATCAAACTTTCCGTTACTGAAGACACTGCTTTCTACATTGGAGCAGGGGTTCACTACTTTAACGGTGGATGGAGCTTAGCAGGAAGCAACCGTTTGAACGACGTTCATAACGCTCTTGTTGGAGCCGGTGTTACTAACACCACTATCTTAGGACTTGTTGCTGATGGAACTGATCCTTCTGCAAACTGGGAAAAAACTACCTTCCAAGTTTCTGGAGTTGCTCCAAACTGGTTGATCGGAGCTCAAACTAAAATTTCCGACAAAGGTTCTCTATATATGGAAGTTGAAACTCTATTCTCTTTCAAATATGGTATCGGTCACCCAAGATCAGCGGGTGGAGCGCAAGGTTTAGCGCCTTCCGTTGCTTATCCTCAAGTTCTTGGTGGAAACCAATACAGATTCGGATACAAACACGAAATCTAATTCTTAGATTTTTTGTTTGGATGCAAAGGCTCTCCGAAAGGAGGGCCTTTTTTATTTTTAAATGACAAATATAAACCTCATCCTACCCGAAAAATAGTCGCTGTTTTGGGGACTAATTTAATTCAATGGGCTTGTTTAAGAATAGTTAATGGAGAATACTATGATACAAGCTGCCAAAAGAACGATCGCAACATTTCTTCTCTTATTGCCGGGAATCTATTTAGAAGCAAAGTCATACGTAATGGGAAGCGCCGGATTACAATTTGATCTAGGGGCATTAGGAAACACAATCTCTACGGACGGTTTAGATTCTTCGAATAATTACAAAGCGACGTCCACAGATGGAGGAACCGGAGTTCTGCCACGTTTAGCGGTCATTCCGGAAAACCGTTTGCTAACATTACAACATTCTTCCAACGGATTAATTAGCGCCAAAACAAACGGTGGGATGACCGGTCTTACTCTGTCTTTCGGATACGAACAAGATTTTGGGAAAGCCTTCTTTTGGAGAGTAAACGCGCACTACACTCGTAAGGTTATGGGAGGAGATACAGAAGCAAAATTTGCAGGCCAATCCTTCTATCATATGATCTGGGATTATAATGCAATCCAGATCCCTATAAATATAGGTATCAAACTTTCCGTTTCGGAGGATGCAGCTATTTATATAGGAGCCGGGATACATTACTTCAAAGGTGGTTGGAGTTTAGCAGGTCATAATCGTTTAAATGATGTACATGAGGCCTTAGTGAATGCAGGTATTACAAATACTACCGTGCTCGGCTTGGTCGCGGATGGAACGGATCCTTCCGCAAACTGGGAAAATACTAAATTTAATGTCTCCGGAGTTGCTCCCAATTGGTTGATCGGGGCCCAAGCCAGAATGTCCGATAAGGGCCATATTTATATGGAAATGGAAACGTTATTTTCCTTTCAATATGGGATCGCTCATCCTTCTTCCTTGGGCGGCATCCAAGGTCTAGCACCGAGTGTAGCCTATCCCCAGGTTTTAGGCGGAACCCAGTATAGAATCGGATACAAACACGAGATCTGATCTTTAAACCAAATCCGTTCTTCCCAAAAGTGGAACGAATTTCACAGGCAAACGGTTTGTTTCAATGAATCCGTTTTGTTTTTTTTGGAGGGTGAGAAGTAACTGAACATCTTCTTTCCACTCTACCGGAAACACTGCGACCCCTTCTTCCAGAAGGGATTCGAAGATCAGACTTCCAGGTCCGGGAATTTTCGGGAAACATGCAGAAGATACGAATTTAGAAAATTTTTCTTTCGTTTGGGCGAGAAGTAATGCATCTCCAAACAAGATCTTGTTCCGTTTTGTAAATCCGGGAGACCAATTTTCCAAAACTTTCGACGATCTTTCGTACAATTCAGGTACGATTTCCGAAGAGACAAGTTTTGCTCCGAGTGAATCCAAGATCGCGGTCAAATATCCGGAGCCTGTGCCTATCTCTAAAATTGTATCTCCGGATCTCACATGGAGTTGGTCTGCGATATATGCGACTATATAAGGTTGAGAGATGGTTTGTTCTTCCCCGATCGGGACCGCTTTGTCTTCATAAGAATGTTCTCTGGTTTTTTCCGGAAGAAAGATATGTCTGGGAACTTTTAGAAATGCGGAAAGCAGGTTCGGGTCCTTGATCCCTCTTTCTGAGATTTGTGTTCGGACCATTCTCTCTCTTGCAAGAACAGTCTCCGCGTCATCAAATGGGGAGACGAAGCCTAAATCAGGATTTTCCATTGACGTATGGACCCGGCTCAGTAATTTGGTTATGGGTTCGGCTTTGTAGCTCAGTCGGTAGAGCAGAGGACTGAAAATCCTTGTGTCGGCAGTTCGATTCTGCCCGAAGCCAAAACCCGATTATCCGTTCTTTCTTTCCTCTCCTAGCTTCCATAATTCCGTAAATACCAGATCCTCTACTTGTTTACAAAGTTCGGGCTTATATAATTTTTTTACCGGTGGTTTAGGGTAGATATGTATCTCATCCGTGTCCGGTATATAAGTAAGCATCCGTAAAATCTGGTCCTCCCCTTCGATTTCATACATCGTGTAAGACATCCCCTTAGCTGGGATGATCTGAGAAGTTTCCAAGTATTTCATGATTCTACTTCTCTATCAAGTCTAGATCTTTTGGAAAGAGATTTATTCTCCCCTTTTGCCTCATCATTTTACTTATATGAGAGATTCTTAAAAAGCTTGTACTAAAAAGCCTTTTCTTATAATCTTTCCCAATGACTCGGTCCTCTCTTAGAACTGACGGGGCTTTTCTTGTCGGGATCACTGGGATGATCGGCGGAGGCAAATCCACTGCAACTAAGATCTTAGAAGAGATGGGCGGGATACGGATTAGCGCTGACGAGATCGCGCGTAAATATACCGATCCGGATAGTCCGATCTCTCAGGAACTGATCGATTCTTTAGGCCCTGAAATTCTGGATGAGTCCGGCAAAATTGATCGGAAAAGGATCGCAAAATTGGTGTTCGGGAATCCCGAAATGCTAAAGATCCTAAACTCTTTGACCCATCCAAGGATACGTAAGGAGTTTTTGGAAGTTCTGAACGGCTTGGAAAAAGGAAGCCTAGTTCTGTGGGAGGTCCCACTTCTATTCGAAACGGATTCATATACACTTTGTGATGCAACTGTATGTGTCATCTCTGACCCGGAAACTTCCCTTGATAGAACTGTCAAAAGGGACGGGATTAGCAGAGAAGAAGCGGAAGCGAGGGCAAAAAGCCAGCTTTCACTTCAGGAAAAAGCGAAGAAGGCCGACTATTCTATTAAGAACACAGGGGATTTGAATGACCTTCGTAAAGAATGCGAATATTTGTACGCTGAGTTAAAAGGAAGAATGAAATGAAGGAAAAAGTTTTCTACGTCATCAATCTGGACAATAAAAGGATCTCTCTACTCTCCCTATTTTTAGTGGGACTTCTTTTTTCATTCTTCTTCTTAGGAGTCTCCGTAGGCAGAAAGAGAGGCCAAGTGCAAGACGACCTGGCTCTGAACTCCAATAGAGAATCCTTATCTTCTTCTACTGTGAACCAAGCGATGGAAGAATCATCGGCTACCTCTGCCGTTAAAAAGGAAGAAGAAGTTAAATTCAGAAATCTTCCTCCTGGCGCCGAAGTTGTGGATCTAAGATCCGAAGTTTCTCCCAGCAAAAAAGAAGAGCCATCCAAAATAGATGTGGAAGCTCCGTCTTCTTCTCATCCTGAAAAAAAATTAGTCCGGAAAGAAAAGGAATCCAAAAAATCAATCCATACCTCTCCGCGTAAGACAGCGGTCCACAAAGCTGATAACGATTTTTTTGTTCAGGTAGCTGCGTTTAAGACCAAAGAGAAGGCTGATGAACTCAAGTCGTCTTTAGGTGGGAAGTCCTACGTGAAAAAAACCAAAAACGGTTACTTTACGGTCCGTATGGGAAATTTTCCATCCAAGGAGGACGCGGAAAGATCTATGAAAAAACTTCCAGGTAACTTGAAAGAAAACGCTTTGGTCTCTAAGGAATAATTTTTTTAGATATTTCGCCGGCCGATCTTCTATATTTTTTCAATTGACCCAGGAACCGTAAAACCCCAAGTTCGTTGTTAACAGAAATGGATCTGAAAGAACTCGAACCAGTTCGTCTTGCCGTTGTCAGATCCACAATCGAAAGATTGCGTCATACATATTCGGATCTTTTAACGTCGATTAAGGGATACGACGGGATCCCTGGCTTTTTCGAAAACAATCTCTACGCTCCCTCCAATAAGGAAGAAAGGGACAACGCACTCGAAAGTTTGTACGAAAAATTAAAAACGGTCGCCGGTAAGGCGATGACCGACAATATCCATCAGATTATTCTACTAAACAAACTCACGGACTCTTTGGATTTTGATACTGCCAAAGTAGTTATCGAAAATAATCTTATAGAGAACGGTGAGATCCCTCAAGAAAATCTTTATGCTGCATTAGGCGCAGTAGGAAGATTCGACGACAGAAGAACTCAGATAGGAATGGTGGGAGATACTCTTAAGTTTTTCTTCTCTCTTTCCAAACTTCCCATGGTAAAACTGATTATGGCACCGATCAAAGTTGCAGCCTCCATGGTAGGAGCTACTTCTTTAGTGGATACTATGGAGGCTGGTTATAATCTATCTTCAAAGATCAAAGATTTACAACCTTTCATTGATTCGTTTATCGATAGGGAAAACAGACTTTTAGGCAAATTGATCAACGGCGAAAAACACGAGCCGATCCAATTTTAATTTTTCCGAAGAACTTAGTTCCAGATTCCCTCTTGCCTTTTTTTAGATTTCCTAGATCCTTTGCTCCGGCCGGATCTTTGGCCTTGGGGCAAACTCATGTTTATAGGACATTATAGCGTTTCTTTCGCTTCTAAAAAAGTGGAACCTAAAACTCCTCTCTGGGCAACCTTTGTGGGAGTTCAATTTGTAGATATTCTGTTTATGATCTTTATCTTATTCGGGATCGAAGGTATCAGATTCGTTCCGGGTTTTACCGAAGTGAATAATTTCGATCTTTATTATATGCCCATCACTCATAGTTTAGTGGGAGGGATTGGTTGGTCGATCTTATGTTTTCTAATTTTTAAATTCGTCTTTTTAAGATCCAAACCGTATTCGGATTCTTTAAAGAATAAAATTTCAGGTCTAATCGGTCTTACAGTTCTTTCTCATTACTTTTTGGACCTCCCGATGCATACACAGGACCTACCTATACTATTCGATTCAGGCCCTAAAATCGGTTTCGGTCTTTGGCATAATAGGACTCTTTCCATCGCAACTGAAGTGACAATTACAGTGATCGGTTTGGCTTTATATTTTAGGGCAACTAAACCAGGTCCTACATTCGGTGGAAAATACGGAATGCAGATCTTTGGCGGAATACTTTTGGTACTAGCCGTCGCGACACCATTCTTCCCTCCTCCGCTTACCATTCCTGAATTTTCTATCCAAGCATTAGTCGGTTATATTCTTCTTGCTTGGGTAGCAGGTTGGTTAGACGGCAAAAGAATACCTGTGGAATCCTGATCTTACTTAGGTATTTTTCCAATCCGTGCAAAATAAAAATTATCCGTTTTTAGGGGCGGTACTTCTCTGCCTCTTAGTTTTAGTTACCGGTATCGGAATAGGGATTGTATTTGTGATCCTTCAATCCGTTCTAAAATGGAATCTAGATGGGAAAGTAATCACGGCGATAGGGAACTCGGCTTCCTTCGGATTAGCGATCTGGATAGGGCTCAAAATTTCTAAAAAAGAATATTCAGAAGTTCTGCGCCTCAAACCTTTAAAGCCGCTCGAGGCGATCAGCTTTGTTATCACAGCGATCGGTTTTTCCTTTCTACTTTCCGAAGTGGATAATTTGTTTTCCATGTTAGTTCCAAAGCCGGACTTCATCATAAACTTATTCCAAGGATTATTCGATGGGGAGAATATATTCTTATCAGCGATCTTACTTTCCGTCATAGCTCCGATCACTGAGGAACTTATGTTTAGAGGAGTAATCTTAGATAGATTCTTAAAACATTTTTCGGTTCTTTCTTCTTTCCTTCTTTCCTCTTTATTGTTCGGGCTGATCCACTTGAACCCTTGGCAATTTATCGGTTCTAGTATTCTCGGGATCTATATGGCTTGGGTAGTTTACAAAACGGATTCGATCTGGAATTCGATTTTAATCCACGCAGTTTTTAACGGGATCCCGTTGATAGTTTTGCATGGGCTCCGACTCGAGATCCCGGGTTTTTCCGCGCCCATTTCCGGAAAAATTCAAGTGCTACAACCGATTTGGCTAGACCTTTTGGGTTTACTCATTACTTGTTTTGGATTATCTTTTACTCTCTTTTTGTTCGGAAGAAGGAAGGAAAAAACCGCATAAGCTAACGATACGAAGGTCCGTTTTTTCTATTCGGATCAAGACTGTGTAGTTTTTTCGTTTTTAGAAGTCGAACAGTATTGGCCGAAACCTCTCGGCCATTCGTATATTCGGATCACTCCGTTAGAATTAAAAAGGCAAAATAACAATGGTTGCAAACTCCGTCCAAACTACAAATTTTTCAGAAAAAGGAGCGATCAGCATCAATAGGATCCGGATTGGATTCTCTATAGTGATGCTTTTTGTGAATGTTCTGGCTTTATTCTCTCAAGGGTCCAGCTCCCAAACCAGCACACTCATAAACTTTCTAATAGAACTCACTATTTTCGGTTACGGGATCACTCAGATCTACCTACTCAAAAAAGGAAAACTCAAAAGTGTATTCGTAACTTTTTGCGTATATTTAGATATCTTAATGTATTCGCTTATCTTCATAACGGTAACCGTCTATGCAGCGAATGCCGAAGCAATGGTCGGAACGTTAAAGATGCCATTCTTCATAATGTTGTATTTTTTTGTGATGATCTATTCCGGTCTCCTACTTTCGCCTAAAACCACTTTAATGGTAGGATATCTTGCTTTGATCGGAACATTCTCCATGGATTATTTCGCCTGGTTGAATGGAGTGGAATTTAAATACAATACAGATAAACCGACAGAGATCTCTGTGTTTTTTGAGATCATTCGATTCGTATTTTTCGTTTTAGGGATCCATATCTTAACTTCAGTAGTGAAATTTTTAGTTTCAGTTTCAGACGTCGCCATTAAGTCCACCGTCGAGGCAGAAGCAAAAAGTGAAGAAGCAGAGAAAACCAAGAACAGAATTTCGGAAGAAGCCACAGTATTGAACAGAAACACTTCCGAGATGAAAAACGAAATGGATACTCTAAACTCGGAAATCCAGAGCCAGGTTTCTAGCATGGAACAAATTAGCGCTTCGCTCGAAGAATTAGCCGCATCCACAGATAGCGCGGCAGAATTCGTAAAAGCACAATTCGGCAAAATAGAAGAACTGAACAAAGAGAGTGATACTTTAAATTCGATCTTAAAAGAAGTTCGAATTTCCACAGATTCATTATCCAAGACAACGGAAGAATCCAAAGTTTATAGCAAGGATGTTTCCGGGGCTATGGAAGTATTAGGAAATAATTTCGGAGAAGTAAGTAAATCCTTCCAAAAAGTCCAAGATGTAAACGATATGATGAGAGAGATCGCGGATAGGACAAACTTACTAGCATTAAACGCTTCTATCGAGGCAGCAAGAGCGGGAGAACATGGAAAAGGATTCGCAGTAGTGGCGCAAGAAGTAGCAAAACTTGCAGATAGCGCCTCCGAAAACGCGGCCACAATCTCTAAAATTATCGCAGAAGCGGCAAAACTGATCACGAACGGAAACACTGCAGCAGAAGAAACAAAACGAAAAGTTTCCGTCCAAGAATCCGGATTTACTTCCGTGGTAGATAACCTGAACCAATTGAGATCCAGGGTAGAAAACCAAGGGCGCATCCACGAATCCTTCTTAAAATCTTTCCGCGAATTATTCGATCTTTCCAGACAAATCGAATCCATCGCAAGCGAACAGAAGAACGGGACCAAAGAAGTGGTCCACGCTCTTTCTTCTATTGAACAATCTTCGAATATCATTTCGGAAGGTTCGAATAGAATGAGGGCCAGTTTAGAGGAACTGTCGGAACAATCGGAAAGGCTGGTGATTCAGTAAGTTTTAGGAAAAAAATTCTTTCTAAAAAATTGGAGATCAAGAGTAATTCCGTTGTCTTTAGCGGAAATTTTTGATTTCCGATTGTTGTTATACAAATGGAAAACTTCGGTTCCAGGTTTTTCTCAACAATACTAATTGCCTCAGGAGTTTTCATATCCTGTGGACGATCCTCTAAAGAGAATCCCGCACTTTTAGGGATGGAAGCGATCCTTCTGTCCACTCAACCGAAGGGTTTTCGTATCGTTTCTACAATAGAATACAATTTTGATAATCCTTATGCAATCGCGGTAGATAGCCAAGAGAACGTATACGTCGCAGAGAAATCTTGGACTTGCGATGTACAACATGATTATACCGGAAGCTGCCCCTTATACGTTACAACTACTAGATCCAGAGTTTTAAAGTTCGATCCTTCCGGAAAATTTTTAGGATGGCTTGGATTAGATACGAATGGAACAACTGGATTTCATTCAGCGCCCACAAACGCAGTCGCAGCCTTCGGACTGAACCCGGAAGAATTTACTATCATAGGCGGGCTCGCAATAGATCCCCAAGATCGTTTGTACGTTTCTGACGCATATCGGGTGCAACGATTCGATAGTTCTTTAAATTTTGAAGCATGGTTAGGTAAGGCTAGCGACAATAGTATCGGTTGGCATACAACCGGCCAACCGCAAGGTAATCCTTCGGCAGTACAAGACGATGGAGCAATGAATACTTTCGGCTCTATTTCTTTTTACGGAAATAAGATCTATGTAGCCGGCGAAGTATTATATTATGTGAATCGCTACGACCAATCAGGAACCTATGAAGGCTGGCTTGGAAAAGATGCGAACAATGTAAAAGGCTGGCACACCCCTTTAGCAGGCATAAATTATCTAAGAGGAAGCTTCCACGGAAACGATATAGGTGCTTTCAATATTACAAAAGATGCAAGTATAGATTCGACCATCGGAAATTTATTAGTGGTGGATTCGGTTCACGATCCAGTTCTTTCCGTATGGGCTCCGGATGGAACTTATCTCAATGGACTTTTTCACGTAGGAACAGGAGTGAAACCATATGCAATCGCGACAGACTCCTTTGGAAATGTGATCATATCAGATATGTACCAAGGGACCATTCGTGGATATGACCCCTCTTTACAACAAAGAGCGACTCTACAAGTGGAACCACCATCTATTCCGAATGTGTATTATCCGATTGTGGGAGCAAAACTTACGGTTGCGAGTAACGGTTATTTATATGCTGTCCATCAGACCGGCAATCGAATTCTAAAGATCAAGATTGTATATTCCGAATGGTAAATTTTGCCGCGTCCCTCGCAAAACATCCCCGCTGTCTGCTCGGGTCAGGCTCTCGCCTCCGGTCAAAAAATCGCATTCTCGATTTTTATGACCCCGGCTCGATCCTTCGCGGGTGCTTATACAATATTCTTGACTTCCCCACCTCTATTGAAAAACTGACTTTCGTAACCCGTCGCGAGTGTGGTGAAATTGGTAGACACGCCAGATTTAGGTTCTGGTGCAGTAATGTGTGGGGGTTCGAGTCCCTCCACTCGCAAAAACTTTCCTCTTCATAACAATCAAACATTCTGATACGTACATCCAGAAGTTTTTACTTTTATATCTTCTTGCAATATGCAAGTGGTGATTTAAAGTGAATCAGGAAAGATATATGACTAAAGGTAAAAAAAGGTCGGACTGTCCGATTAGCTGCTCTCTCGATGTTTGGGGAGATAAATGGTCCTTACTCATTATAAGAGATCTAATGTTCGCAAAAGAATGTACTTATGGCGATTTCCTAAAGTCCAAAGAAGGTATAGCGACCAACATTTTGGCTTCAAGACTACAGGTTCTAGAAGAAAATAAGATTATCGAAAAGCACGAGCACCCGGATAGCAAGGCAAAAGTATTATATAAACTCACTCGGAAAGGGATAGATCTGCTTCCTATATTGTTAGAGATAAATTTATGGGCGGAAAAATATTCTACAATCCCTGCAGATAGAAAAGCGATGTTAAAAGAAGTAAAAAAAGATAAGCCGGGATTTATCAAGGCAATGACCAAGGAACTGGAGAAGGCCCAAACTTGATCTAGAATCGACATCCCAGCAGATCATTTTAGTTTCATGTCTGATTTACTTTTTTTAGAATTGCTCGTTCAAAAGTATTATAGGCAAATCTTTGTAATGTTAGAAAAAGAGATGCACCTTTTCCGACTGGATAACTGAATTTCGGAGTTTTTTCGTTCACAATTTTCAGGACTGTATTTACGACCGGTTCTGGTCCGGGCACATTATCAAATTCTTTTTTTGTAAACTCTACGATCTTCCCACGGAAAGAATCATATTCACCTATAAGTCCCTTGGCTGAAATCGAATTGTCGCTGATATTCGTTTTAAACGCCATAGGCTCGACCATACAGACTTTGATGTTAAATTGATTCAGTTCGAACCGTAAAGATTTGAAATATCCTTCCAATGCATGCTTCGAAGCAGAATAATAAGAAACGTTCGGAAGACTAATTAAGCCTAAAAAAGAACCGATAGTGATTATTTTTCCCGATCTTTGTTTTCTTAAATAAGGCAACAACTCGTTTGTAAGCTTAAGAGTTCCCCAAAAGTTTGTTTCAAATTGTTGTCTCCCTAGTTCTATCGAAGTTTCTTCGGCTAATCCTTTTACTAAATATCCTGCATTATTGATCAATACGTCCAACGTATCGATTTCACTAAACAATAACTTACCGAAAGAAACGATCGAATCGTCATCTGCGATATCCAGAGGTAATAATTTGAAAGGTACTCCCGACTGAGATTTTTTGGGATTACGGCTTGTCCCAATCACATTATGGCCGTTTTCGTGAAGTTTTTTGGCGATCAGTAATCCGATCCCGGAAGAAGCCCCAGTCACTAAAATTGTTTGTTTCATCTTTTTATCCAAATTTTTACTTGCATTTCACAAGTAAAATAACTCAATTCAACTTGCAAAATGCAAGTGTTTTTTGCAAGTTATTCCGGATACTAAAGGCAAAAAAATATTAAATTATCTCATTCTTCCAATTTTGGAACAGCGGTTGAATAGCTTCCGCAAGGGAAAGATCGGATTTTTCGGTAATTTTCAGATTGTAAGGATTGGATTCTACCAGCCTGGAACCGATTCCCTGCTCTTGAGCCCATGTGCATAGATCCGTAGGTTCTACTCTGGATGGTTTTTCTAGGATCTCTTTCAGAATATCTCCCCTAATCCCTTGGGGAGTTTTCATAAACCAGATTTTATCCCGGTTTAAAAATTTAAGGCCGTCTTTCACTTCTTCCAAAACTGTTTCGTGATTTTTAGAAGCAAGAGTGGCCACTCCGAATTTTTCCGTAGCGCTGGATAATCTGTCCAAGTCGTCCGGAGAAACGAACGGTCTTGCCGCATCATGGATCAATATGATATCGTTTGCAGAAAATTGAATACTTGAAATCCCAGCTAATGTGGATCCGTGTCTTGTGTCTCCGCCCTCTACAATTCTATCTCTTTCCCTCAAATACGGAGAACAAAGAGTTTCCGATCTTAGGATATAATCCTTGTGAGATACAATGACAATACTTTTGGTCTTTCCCCAGTCTATTAGAGTCTGGAGACTATGGATTAAGATTGGTTTTCCGTTTAATTCTAAGAATTGTTTCGGAAGTTCCGACCTCATTCGGGAGCCTGTTCCTCCCGAAAGAAGCAGCAGATAAATATTACCCGATGGAAACCAAGAGCTCATTTTGTAAAATTTGTTCCAGAGTTTGTTTTTTACGGACTAACTTTACCGAACCGTCCAGATCGATCAGGACTTCTTGAGTTTCGGGGTAAGAATTATAATTTTTTACCGACATGGAAGAACAATAAGCGCCGGTTCCTTCCATCACGACTAAGTCTCCGATCTCAGGAATTTCAGTAGTCCTAAGTTGTGGCCCTCCCCCTTCTTCCTGAGTGATCAAGTCGCCGCTTTCGCAACAATGCCCTACGTATACAAAATCTCCGGTCTTTTGTTCAGACTTTTCTTTTTGGGGAATAACAACCAACGGATGTTTTGCCGCATACAAAGCGGGTCTCGTATTTACATCCATTCCCATGTCTAGTTTTACGAAAGTATATCCGCCTTCCCCAGTATAGACTATATCGTCCACCTGAGTGAGAATTGCTCCGTTATTCACCATTAAGAATGAACCCGGCTCTATTTCCATTTTAAGTTGGATCCCTTTTTCTTTGGCGTAATTTTCAAAGAGTTCTTTGACCGGCTTTCCGATGGTTTGAGGATCGGTGGTTTTTTCGCCGATCATTCTTCCAACTTTAAAGCCTCCGCCTAAATTCACAGTCCTACAATCCGCAAACTGAGCTGCGATCTCCAAGGTATAATGTGCAACAGCTTTCCAGACTTCCGGATCTGAACCGGAGCCGATATGAGTATGAACTCGAACTAATTTAAGCCCGTATTTAGAAACGATCTCTTTCACTTTTCCGATCTCTTCATGCCATATACCGAAAGAGGATGTTTTACCTCCTACATCGGTTTTTTTGGTAGCCCCAGAACCTAAACCAGGATTAAAACGGACGCTTACTTCCCCGCCAGGAAATAATTTTCCGTATTCTTCCAATTGTCGGAGAGAACAGGCGTTGAATTGTACTCCTTGAGGAATCAGATCCTTTAAGGAGCTTGCCAGTTGTTGGGAAGTGAGTAGAATATCGGAAGGTTTGAATCCTGCGAGTATCGCGCGTCTCACTTCGTGTTCGGAAGATGCGTCTATATGTATTCCCTTCTTCCTTAATATTTCCAGAACTGTGCGCCCCGGATTTGCTTTCATTGCAAATCGAACGGTCAGGCCGAAAGCGTTGGGAAAGGCAAGTGCATCATCGCAACTTTTTTCGATCCCTTTGCGGGAGTACACAAAAACCGGAGTTCCGAAATTTGTAGCGATTTTTATAGCTTCTTCGGGAGTCAAAAATTTAAGATTTTCTATTGATTGCATAGGCTTAGAGGGTTTTCTAGATCCTTCTAGGCCATCTTTTAGAGCGGTCCGGGTTTTTTCAAAGGCAAAATTCCGATATGGCAGGCAAAATCACTCATCTCGAAGCTCTTTCTCAAGTCTGCAAACATCTGGATCACGGAACTGCGGAACAAAGAAAGATCGCAAAACTTTTGAGAGAAGAAGGTACTCGTAAGTTTGCCAATATAGGTGCGATCGCGCCCGATATTTTTTATTTTTATCATGTTCTTTCTCCTGTTCGCACCAAAAAAGCGCTTCCTTGGGGAGACCTAAGCCATCACGAAAAAGTTTTAGAATTGATCCTGAATTTTTTGGACGGAGTCCTTACAGTCGAGGAAGGAATATATAGAGATCGTTTTCTTGCATTCACATTAGGCTATATCATTCACTGCGCAGTGGATATTGTCACTCATCCATATATCTTCTTTATCTCAGGAGATTATTATAGTCCTGACAAACAAATCAGTTCCAAAGCGCAATACAATCATATGAGAGTAGAGTTCGCTTTGGATTCCTGGCTTCTGGATTTTAGATGGGGAATGACCCCGAAAGCATATGATTTCGTACAGCATGTGGATCTGATCTTCAAAGGAAAAGATGGGAAGAAAAAAATGGACCCTATGCTTTGGCACTTTTGGCTGAAAGGTTTAAAGGCGACTTTCCCGAAAGAGTTCAAAGAAAAATATATCGGCTCCGAAGAAAAGATCATCCCCGGAGATATTTTGAACGAATCCTTTTTAGGTTATTTGTACTTTCATAGATACTTGGATTCCAGAAGTAAGATAGTAAGAGCAGCGCTCAGTTTTTTAGATAAGATCACTTTGCATAAAGTAAATTCTTCGGTTCTAATGCTTCCATTAAAGGAACATATAGATAAAAGGATCATGAACGAAGAAAAAAGAGAATGGTCTTATCCTGCGGACCCGAACCTGATCCGAAATGATTCCTTCGTGGAGTTGATCAACAAGGCTTGCGAGGCTGCAAAAGATGCGGTTACAAACGCCTGGGGTTATGTTCACGACAAAACTTCTCGATCTTCCATGATCAAAGAATACCAAGGATATAACTTGGATACCGGTCTTAGGTTCCACGGCATAGATAAGATGCGCCAATTTTCGCCTTTATAAGAATCAGAAAAAACCAAATGAAACACGAACCCGTAGATTTTTTCACAAGATATTTCGTAGTACTTTTCAGGGACAGGATCCAGTCCCGTTTGGATTCTTCCGACCCTGTCCGCAAACTTTTGTATCTTGTTTTGGGACTTATATTCTTAAACGGATTTTTATTCGTATTCTCCATCAAAGATATTTGGCAGGTCCCTAAGGCGGATCGTTACGAAAAACCTTCTCTACTCTTCGGGCTCAACTCGGATGGAAAATACGAACCTATCGCGGAGTTTTATAGATTTTCCAGAGTGGTAATCACCGACGAAGATCTTCCGGGTGGTTTCGAAGAGAATAAGGTCATTCGTTGTTTTGTCTCTACGGAAGATAATAATTTCAGATCCCATAAAGGATTAGATCTTCGCGGGATTTTCAGGGCCACGATGGTCAACCTTCTTGCAGGAAGAGTGAAAGAAGGTGCTTCCACAATCACTCAACAAGTCGCAAGATTAAAATTCTTAAACACGGAAAGATCCTTTTTACGTAAGGCGAGAGAAGCTTGGCTTGCACTTCTTCTTGAATTGGTATTCGATAAGAAGACCCTAATAGGAATTTATTTAAACGAGATCCCTCTCGGTCATGGCACCATTGGTGTAGGTGCGGCGGCAAAGTTCTATTTTAGAAAAGATATCAAGGACCTAAGCTGGGGAGAAGCTGCACTACTTGCCAGTTTGACCACAAGACCCAAGGAATTTTCTCCTTTAGTAAATCCGAATACATCCGCGTCTAAGGTCCGAGTCGTTTTTAAAAAACTGGTGGAAAACGGGATCTTGGATGTGGAGACCGCAGAAAGAGAATTCGAGGCATTTTCCGAATATTATATAACCTTAAATCGTTCGCCTAACGATTCTGCATTCTCGGATCGTCTCAACAAATTCCCTTATTTTACGGAATATGTGCGTAAAAACCTGGCCCGTTATATACCGTCCCAACAGATCTACGAGGGCGGTCTAAAGATCTATACCACCCTGAACATACAACACCAAACCCAGGCAGAAAAGGCATTATCCGCAGGTCTGAAACAACAAACCCAATTATCAAATCAAAGGGCCTTTACTAAGATCGACTCTTTCGAAGATACCTACGGTTCTACTTATAAACTTTTGGCAGAATTACACGATCTTCCTGAATTTAAATTTAAGATCTCCCGTTCGTATAGGACTTTCAACAGGGCCTGGCAGGAAGAATTCAGGGACGATCTATCCGTTCTAAATTTGATTTCAGGCACGGAAGGCTTGGGAGAAGCGATCGATTGGAACTATAGGACCCAGGCCACAGAAGACCATTTACTTCCTGTAGAAGGTGCGTTAATCTCCATTCGTCCGGATACGGGTTACATCACCGCGATGGTAGGAGGTTCTGGATTTAGATCGGATAACCAGCAGATCCGTGCCTTCCAAGCGTATAGACAACCAGGTTCCGCATTCAAGCCGTTAGTATATGCTTCCGCGATGGAATACTATCATGAACATCCGGACGATAAGAAGAACGTTACCGCTGCTTCTCTATTCGATGATTCTCCTTTACAATACGTTTTGGAAGACGGAGATGAATGGAACCCAAGCAATTATTCGGGAGAATATTCCGGATTCATTCGATTAAGACAAGCCTTGGAGCTTTCCAGGAACAGTGTTGCTGTGCGACTCTTAGAGCATACTGGTCTGAATAATCTTTTACCGAGACTAGAAAAACTTTTACAGGTAGAGAATAGAAATCTACCTAGAGACTTTTCAATCGCATTAGGAAGTTTTGAAGTTTCTCCTTATGAACTCGCACGAGCATACGCAGTATTTGCTTCCGGAGGAAAACAAGTCTTTCCTCTTAGCGTTTTATATGTGGAAGACGAACAAGGAAATCTGATCAAAGATTTCAGAAAAGAATTCGAATCCAAAGAAAGAAAAAGATTACTCTCTCCGGAAACAAGCTACGTCATCACTTCCATGATGGAAGATGTGATCAAAAAAGGTACCGGAACCGGAGCAAGATCTTACGGACTCACCCGTCCTGCCGCAGGAAAAACAGGAACCACAAATAATTTTAGGGATGCTTGGTTTGCAGGTTATACCCCCGAACTTGTAGCGGTCGTTTGGGTGGGATACGATACAGGAACACTTTCGCTCGGCAGAGGAATGTCGGGTGCAGTTGTAGCCGCTCCCATCTGGGGAAGATTTATGGCAAACGCACTCGTTAAAGAAAAATCCAAATCATTCGATTTCGGAGACGCAAAAATTGTGCGTAGAACCATCTGCTCCATCTCCGGAAAACTTCCAGGCAGCCATTGTTACCAGACAGAAGAAGAAGTTTTCGACAAAGATACTGTCCCTAAAGAAGTCTGCGAAGACCATAGAGGAATGAGCGAACCGGATCCGACTCCTACCCACACCACAGACCCAGGAACAACTAAAAAGAAAAAACCGAACCTCTTCGAAGGCGACGAAGACGTAATCCGGTAGGGTCTCACGCAGAGCCGCGAAGCCGCAGAGAGGGAAAGATTTTGGATGTGGGAGTTCCTACATTTAAAAGCCCTCCGCGTCTTTGGGCCTCTGCGTGCCAAAAACTCAAAAAACTCTTCTTCCCCTTTGAGACCTTGCGTGGAATTTCCTTTTTTCTTTCTTAAATAAAATTAGGTCCGGGGTCCGAAGAAATAAGATTCCCGGAGAGGGGGTAGCGGAAGACGCAAAGCGGCTGAAGCGAGGGGGACACCTCCCCCTTATATCTTCTCTTATCCATCTCATACAAAAAGAGTTGTCGATTTCGGAACCGCCCACCAAATAGATGAATCAGCAGTCAGGAGTAACAGATGGCCATCGGTAAGGATAATAATAACAGCGTAATCGGCCCGGGTTCCATATTTGAGGGCAAATTCTATATCGCTGGTTCCCTACGTATCGACGGAAAATTCGAAGGGGAAATTAAAACCGACGACGCATTATTTATTGGAGAAACAGGTAAAGTCCGCACTAACATTTCCGCAAGAGAAGTGATCGTAGCAGGGACTTTGATCGGAAATATTAAGGCGGAAACAGAAGTCCGCTTAGAAGAAACTGGACGTCTCTTAGGGGATATTATCGCTCCCGCTCTTTCCCTGGCAAAAGGTGTGGTAGCAAAAGGAAATATCACCGTAACCGGCGGCCAAAAGAAAGACGTTAAAAAGATCGTGGAAGAATCTTTTGGCGGCACAAGGACCCTGGACAACGGTAAGGAAGAATAACTCAAAGGCCATAGAGTTCTTTTTCCCATCTCTTAGATTTGTTCGAATCAAAAACTCGGGTGGTTCTCCGCCCGATCGACCGATACTCATAGTATGATCTTCAAGAAGCCCAGGCAATTGACCGCAGGAAAAGAAATCCTCCGGACAGATAATTTCACCCTGATCTACCTGGGCGCCTTCCATTTCCATTATTCCTTTTATTTCAGAGGAAACCTGTATCACGGAAACCTGGACTTCAGAAGACGCAAATTCCGCGTTATCCCTCTTGTAGCATCAGTCATCTTTATGGTCCTATTTTTAGGGATTTGGATGAGTCCGTCTAACGCTTCTATGGAATCCGCATCTACAGAAGTGACAGAGAACGATTCAGAAGACTTAAAAGCCAAAAAAGGCGACGAAAAATTCTTAGAAGAATCCGAAAAGGCAAAACTCACCATCTTGATGGCGAACGAGATCAAGAGCGCTTCCGACAAAAAGAAACAACTCAAAGTAGTTACTTACAAAGTTAAAAGGAACGAAACACTTTCGGAGATCGCAACCCGTTATAAGGTCTCCATGGAATCCATCGCGGGTTCTTCCAGTATCAATCTGGAGGATACTCTATATCCGGGACAAATATTACAAATCCCGAATAAACAAGGTCTATTATATAAGTTCAAGGCGGGAGATACTGTCGCCAAAGTAGCTTCTCTTTACAAAGTAAACTTGGATGAAATTTTAGAAGAGAATAAACTGGACGATCTAGACATTCTTCGTCCAGGTCAAAAAGTTTTCCTTCCGGGTGCTGTGATCCCGGACCCAACTCCTAAATGGGTAGTTCCTGTAACTTCTCATGTGGTCACTTCCAATTATGGATGGAGGACTTTCCCTCAACATAAATTCCACGAGGCTTTGGATTTAAAAGCGAACTACGAAGCGGTGATGGCCGCTCGTAACGGTAAGGTAGTTTTCTCCGGATGGATGGGCGGTTATGGAAACGCGATCGTGATCGAACATAACGACGATTTCAAAACATTATACGCTCATAATTCCAGACTGAACGTAAAACGTGGAGACTATGTGGTTGCGGGTAAAAAGATCTCAACCTCCGGATGTACAGGTTATTGTTTCGGTCCTCACCTACATTTCGAGGTGATCCACAAAGGGAAATCGGTAAACCCCGGAAAATATCTAAAAGGTCTCAGCTATAAAAGAGGCTCCAAACCGAACCATTAAGATTTTATGATGTTTCGATCTGTATTTTTTCTTTTCTCAAGTTTTCTTCTTACCTTAAGTTGTGGGCCTTCCATTTCCGAGCACTTGGAAAAAAGGACCAATTCCCAATATTCCACCACTCATGGGATCGAAGTATTTTTTAATACTTCCAGAGCGGTAAATCCCGGCACACAAGTCGCATGTTCTAATTCTTATTTCCTGAATTTCGGGAATATGGGAACTCAATCCGGCTCCTGCTTGGTAAATGTTCCGGCAGATAGAGAGATAGGTTCCCTGCCCTTCGGACTCGGAAATAAAGAAAAATCATTTCAATTCTTAGAACATAGAGTCTCTATCCAAGGCAAAACCAAAGAAGAACTGGAAAAACTTTGGTGGAAAAGGATAGAAGAAGACCCTTTCGAAGAAGTGATCGTATTCGTTCACGGATTTAACGTAAATTTCGAAGAGGCCATACTAAGAGCGGCTCAACTCAAATACGATCTGAAATTTCCAGGCAAGGTAGCTTTATATACTTGGCCTGCGGGAGGAGACGGCTCCATGCTTGGGACCTTCTTCCTTAAAAACACTTATGAAAAAAATTTAGTCTCCGCCAGAAGTAGCAGGGATTCTTTCAAACATTTCCTGAAAAGAATGGCTTCCACTAATAAGAAAATCCATCTATTAGTACATTCGATGGGACACCAGGTAGTTTTGAATTCAGTTTCGGAACTTTCCAAAGAATGGGGAGATAAACCTTTTCTGAAAGAATTGGTCCTGAACGCTCCCGATTATGATACGGGTGAGTTTATACTCATACTAGACAGCTTATTAAAATCTTCGGAAAGGATCACATTGTATTGTTCTCCCGGAGACTCCGCATTGTTCGCCTCCGCGCAGATCCACCAGACAGGAAGACTAGGCGCCTGTTCCAAATTTCCAGGTGTGGATGTGGTTAATGTGAATCCGATAGACTCTTCTTTATTGTCATTGGGTCACGGATACTATTCTTCCCGACCGATCCTTACGGATCTATACCAACTGTTTTTGGGTTTGGGAGCGGAGAAGAGACTATTCATCCGTAAGTCGTACGGAAACGAAAACTATATTCTCCGAAATTAAATCCTTTTAAACACGAGATCTATCCCCCATGCCGGAACAGGAGCAACTTTTGTCCGATATACGTTAGACGATATGTCAAAATATTTCCAATTTTAGTCCGAAAGGATTAGGGAAGTTTTTATATTCTGATGGTTGTTTCAAAAAAAATTACAGGTTTATAAGTAGTCTTTACAAAAATCCTACTCATATTCGATTTTACTTGCAAAGAAGGCTTTCAAATTCTTTTGCACATTTCCGCGGATATTTTCACCTATCATTTTACATTTATGTAGTTGAAACAATCGGTTTTATTCGTAGATTAGAAGTATGCTCACGAAACCTAAGATCCTAGTTGTCGAAGATGAGATCATAGTCGCAGTCAACTTGGGGCAAAAACTTAAAAAATTAGGTTACGATCTTGTGGGCATCACATCCTCCGGAGAGGAGGCCATCCAAAAGGCAGAGGAGAATCACCCTGACCTGGTCCTAATGGACATCAATATCGAAGGGAATCTGGACGGGATCCAAACTGCGGAACTCCTCCGAAACAGATTTCAAACGCCCGTTATTTATCTTACTGCATACGCGGATGAGAACACTCTTAATAGAGCCAAAAGGACTCAACCTCTAGGTTATATTGTCAAACCGTTCGAGTCCGACCAACTCCGCTCTTCCATCGAAGTGGCTTTGTATAAGAACGAGTTGGAACATAGAAACCGCAAAAACGAAGAATCCTTAAAATCCACCTTGAATCAAATGGAATCCGGGATCATCACCACAGATGAGAACGGTCTAGTATTATTCTGCAATCCTGTTGCGGAAAAGATCGCTGGCCTAAGCTACGCAGAATCCATCGGACTTTCCTTAACAAAGATCTTAAGATTAGAAGATTCCAATTCATCCGCATATGCTCTTCCGCTTTCGGATGTGCTAACTTCTCATCAAACAATTGAGAAAAATGGAATATTCGCGATCGACGGTATCGGAAATAAAACTGCGGTTTCTATCCAGATCTCCCCAATCTTAAACACCGAAGGCAAATCCAGCGGAAGTATCACAGTTCTTCGTTTGGGAGAATCGGATAATACCAACCAGTCCTATCTGAAAGAGATCCATCATAGGATCAAAAATAATCTTACAGTTATTTCATCCTTGCTGAGTATGAACGCCTCCAATTTGAAGGACCAAGAAACCTTGGATATTTTCAAGGACAGTCAGCATAGGATTCAGGCAGTCGCACTTCTGCACGAAGTGCTTTATGAAAATCATGACCTATCTTCCATCAGTTTCGATCTGTATGTTCGTAAACTTACCGACCTTTTGTTCGAGGTCCATAAGGTGGATCGTTCCAAATTCAAATTAATATTGGATATCCAAACCCCCAAGATCCCAAGCGAAATGGGAATGAACTGCGCGTTGATCATTAACGAACTTCTTACCAACTCGTTCAAACATGGATTCAAAGGTAAAGAAAGCGGTTCTATATTAATCCGTTTTAGTTTGAACGACGAACGGTATTTCTTAGAGGTCAAAGACGACGGCGTAGGTTTGTCCGATGCGGCGCCTCAAACACGCAATTCGGGCTCTTTGGGACTTTCTTTGGTGGATTCTTTTGTCAAACTTCTCAGGGGAAAACTTCAATTAGAGAACGAAAACGGCTGCAAGGCAACCCTAAGTTTCCCTGCAAGGCACGAGACCTAAAAAACGTTTTACTCGTCGGCCGAATGGGATAACTCTGATCCCGATGAAGACAAACTTTGAATTCTTTGAAATCGTCGAGAGAGAAGACGGAGTAGCCATCGTCTTCTTAAACCGTCCCGACAAAAGAAACGCGATGAACTGGAGTTTCTGGAGAGATCTTCCGGATGTCGTAAACGAAATTAACTCCAATCAAAAAATCAGATCATTCGTAATTGCCGCAAGGGGGAAATCATTCTCCACAGGTCTGGACTTGGACTCATTCTTCCAAGAATTCGGATCCGTAGTACAAGGAACTTACGGAGATGATCGTAAAAAATTCTACGAACTAATCCTCAGAATGCAGAAAGGTATCAATGCAGTCTATGATTCTCCTAAACCTTCCGTTGCCGCAGTCCAAAAACATTGTATTGGCGGTGGGCTAGACCTGATCTCGGCATGCGATATTCGTTATGCAACTTACGATGCAAGTATTTCCCTTAGGGAAGCAAAAGTAGCGATCGTGGCGGACATGGGTTCTATCAATAGACTTCCCTCTATTATCGGACAAGGGCACACGAGAGAACTTGCCTACACCGGTAAGGACATAGACGGAGAAGAAGCTCTCAGAATGGGACTAGTTTCTAAATTGTTCAAAGACCAGGACCAACTTTTGGAAGGTGCAATCGCTACCGCTTCCGAGATTGCCGCCAATCCGAGGATAGTGGTAGAAGGTACTAAAGAAGTAATGAACTTCTCCGAAGGAAAACCTTTAGCTGTCGGTTTGAACTATGTCGCGGTTTGGAACTCCAGTTTTATGGATTCCAGGGATTTTAGAGAAGCAATGAAAGCCTTTAAAGAGAGAAAAAGGCCGGAATATAATAAGGACTAACTTGGCGAGTGCGGATGTGGGAACTCCTACAATCGGTAGAATTACTTTTTGTGGAATTCCTACGTCCTAATTAAACGTACAGATCCAAAAGTCTGGATCTTCCTTCAGAAGCCTGGGCTTGCACTTGAGCCTCTACGTTCAGCTTCAAAAGTTTAGAATTCATATCCGACTGAGCTTGGAATATTTCTCTAGGCAGATTGGCAATTCTTTCGATCATGAGAGATTGGCTGGTTTGGCTACCGATTTCCATTTTCTTTACCTCGATGGACTGGGGATTTTTTCTTTCCTTTGCCCCCGTTTCAATCATCGGTTGATCTGCGGAAAACTTGATTATTTTAGGAATTTTTTTAGCCTGTCCCAGTCGTGGGTTTTAGGGAACTGATCATAAGCGCCATCCATAGGGAAAGGCAGAGAGAATTTACTAAGGCGTTCAACCTATACAAGGAATCCCTGAATTTTACCCAAAATCCCAAAACCATCCTCAAGGTGAAAAATCGCCAAGCCTGGTGCCAATATTATATTGGGAATACCAGGGAAACTCTTAATCTTTTTCAGGAATTGCAGGATCGTTTTTCCACTCATCCGGAAAGCAGACTATACTATGCGAATTACCTCATTAAGGTTCACAATTATAAATCAGCGAAAAAGATACTCACGACTGCAATCGAGATCTTTCCGGACCAATTGGAATTATATCTGACTCTTGCCAGTTTGTTAAAAGATACGGATAGGTCCAACGAGGCAATCCAAGTTTTAAAACAAGCTCTGTCCCAGGAAAAACTTTCCAGAGGAAGAGGGATCAAACGAAAAGATATTTGGTCCGAGCTTGGATATCTGTATTATCAAAGGGGCGATTATAACTCGGCATTAGCTTCTTTAAAAACGGCCATGAGAATGGACGAAGAAGAGACCTTTCTTCACTATGATATGATCGCCCAATGTTATCTGAAAGTTTCCGATCATAAAAACGCGCTTAAGTTTATAGATCTATACATCAAATATTTCGGAGAATCGGACGCGGACATACTCGTAGTAAAAGCGAGGGCCCACGCCCAGTTGCAGGAAAGTCACTTAGCATGCGCTTCCCTTCTCCAGGCCTACTCTATGGAAAACGGTCTTAAACTTTCCGCAGAGGATATGGTGGATTTCGGTCCGCTTTTGCAGACCGGTTTTTTTGATACATTAGAAAATGTTGAAATAGACGAAGCTTAGCCTAACAAGAGATCTATTCCCGTTGACTCGACTCCTTTGAAACGAGCACGGAAGTCCTTATTTTCCCTCGAAATTGGTTGGGGCTCATGCCCATCACCTTCTTAAACTCCAGATTGAAGGCAGATTTTGAACTAAATCCGGATCGAACTCGAACCTCGGCTATACTCATTTTAGGGAATTCAATCAATAGTCTTTTTGCAGTCGCGATTCTATATTGATTGATCAACGACGGAAAATTGGTTTTGAACTCTACGTTGATAATCTCCGAAAATTGATGTAAACCGATCCCTAATTCTCGAGCGAGTATTTCCTCTCGTAAAGGACTTCTAAGATAAACCTTATCTTCTTCCAACATTCTATGGATCCGATCCACAAGACCGCCGATTTCCAAAGATCCTAATGTACTTTTTCTGACGGAGTTCCTTTGGGACGAATCGATAAAAAAGTTCCGTTTAGACATGGTATATAAGCAGTATCCGACAATTATAAAATGGAACGGCGTAAATAAAACAAATGAGAAAATTGAAAGAGTGTTATAAGGATAAAAATCGAAATGGTACAGATTTTTGGCAAGATTCAAGATCAAAAATATCGCCCAGCAAGCTAGGTAAACGATAGTTACCGGATTTCGGAACTGAAAAAGCAATTTGTGAGATTTCAAAAAGTAATATGTGCTTAATCCAGTCGCTAACCCCAACACTATGATCCGATACTCGAAAATCGATTTGGAGATCGGTACAAATAAGAAAATTAAACCGAAAGCCGAAGCCAATAGGAATCGTTTCCGTATTGCAAGCACAGGTTCCCACAATCTTTTAACGTAGTGCAGGAACGCAAAAAGAATAAGATACGATACTGTCTGAAATAGGAAGTAGGGAAATTTAAACTCCCTTTCCTGCCAATCGATCAATAAAGAGAGAGGAGTTACATGCAAAACGAAAAAGGAAATCGATAATACGAACGCGAATAAGGATAATATCGGGAACAATATCTGTCGAGTTTTCAACCAATAGCCAAAAGAAAGAAAAAGAAAAAGTAATACTATACTCGAAAGTAGGAAAACCATCTCAGGATACAAATTGTTCAATTGGTGAAAGGAAGTCGTATCCAGTAGTTTTACGGGGAAATTCGCGTATGTCATATCCTCGCTGGAATCCAAAAAGTAATAAAAGGTCCTAGTCTCTCGGGGGTTCAAACGAATCGGGAAATGAGGAAATCCGGCATGAGAAATTTCGGAAAAATCGATCTCTTTCGGATGCGTATAAATATTCTGTTCATACTTTCCTTCCGAATCATAAAAGCAGGATTCCAGCTTCATGATATTCGTTGAGAAGAACACAATCCACTTCTTTGCCTCAATATCTGAATCGTTTTGAATGGAAATCCTAATCCAATTCCCGGCATCCATACGACGAACGCGCAAAGTGTCAGGAACTAAGTTGGTATGCCATTCCAAGTTCTGTAATTGAGTAAGTCCTTGGGGAGAACATCCGATCACCAGGTTTTTTCGGTATCGATACTCGAAACCAGAACTAATATTAAGTACCTCAGATAATCCATGCTGTATCCGAATCGCTTCCGAAAAAAGATCGAGAGGAATGCAACAATATAGGATAGCAGCGATTAAAATAAATGCACGACGCATGCAGTTTCTTTCATTCTCCTAATAGCTTCTATACAATATGCCTAACACTGATATCCACACCGTTACTTAGTCAAATAAAATTGAATTTTTGTTCGTAGTTCTTGTGCAATATCGTTACCTTCATCGTACCTTAGTCTTTCTTCAGGGTAATTTCTCAATCTTTCACTTCGCAAAAGTCCAAGTTTTTAAAATTGGTCCACTTTTTCCATGAATTAGAGACTAAAGTTTGAAACAGCCTTGACTTTGCACCCATCCAATAAAACGAAAGCTTAAGAAGTAATTATGCTTTATAAAAAGTGCATATATCATTTAAGGATCGTTTTCATTTTCGTCCTCTCTTTGGCGATGTTGATTAATTTCTCCTTTGCGAAACAAAACGTTCAAAAGGAAAAATATGCAACCGAGATCGAATTCGAAGATTGGAATGAAACTCGAGATGATATCTTAGAGTCCGAATCTCATCAGCTCCATACTCCATTTTTACTTTCTTTACATAATGTGCAGATACCGAATTCGGAATTACTTTCGTCATCGGTTATCGGAACTTTGTCTTCCTCCGAATACTTCTTCTTGCTTGCCGCGTCCTTAGTAAGCATCCCCCCTCCTCTACTTTAATTTAATCCTTATCCCAATTCGCGGTCAGTCGGAAGACTTTAGTCTTCTTTTATACTGACACGAACCTTATTTTGAAAGTCTTAACGGATGCTTTTAAAAATGCAACTAACGTAATCTGTGATGTGAGGCCCAATGAAAGAAAAGAACAAAACGAGGAATTCCGTTCAGATAGATGAAGAACACAAAGTTCTTCCATATCCGAATACCTATGAAGCCGCAGTAAAACAGGTAAATCAAAGCGGCATTGCGGCTTTCTCCGTTAAAAATCCCTATTTAATGATCGTTGGTTGCACAATCGTTTTGGTCTTAGGTATTTTAGCTCTTTTTAAAATGCCAAGGGACCTTTTACCTCCTTCAATCCAACCTGCAGTCCAGATCTTAGATGTGTATTGGGGAATGCCAACCTCTAGCACCGAGACTATTCTCACTTGGAAATTCGAAAGATATACAGGTCAAGCTCCAGGGCTCATCCATCAGGAATCCAAATCGTATCCGGGAGTGAGCGTCGTGAACAACTTCTTCGATGAAGCTTCCACTACAAGACCTGAGGCGATGGGATCTACCGTCGGTTACATCATGTCGGTTCTTAGAAGACTCCCTCCAGGAGCAATGCCGCCGATCGTTCTACCCTTCGACCCAATGGGATCTACACCAGTATGTTTAGTAGCGGTCAGCGGAGACTTCCCGATAAACGATCTTTATGACCGAGGACAATACGACGTTCGAAGAGCCTTACAAGGAACACCAGGTACGATTGCTCCAACGGTAATGGGAGGCGCGGAGAAGCAAGTCATCATAGAGCTAGATCCGAATAAATTAAAAAGATTTGATATGTCCGCAGCCGAAGCAATGGAGAAGATAGAGAAACTCAACACCTTCATTCCGGCAGGAGACGTAAAGATCGGGGACTTTGATTATCCGATCTATACTAACGGTGTCGCCGACACAGTGAAAGCTTTCGACGACTTTCCTCTAAGAAGCCGAGAAGGAATATCCGTCTTCGTAAAAGATGTAGGACAAGCGAAAGAAGCGAGTATCGTTCAAACTGAAATGGTTACCTTGGACGGTAAAGAGATCGTATACGTTCCAGTACTTCGTCAACAAGGCGCAAACACTCTCGCAGTAGTGGATGCTGCAAAAGAAGCGATGAAGGAACTCGAAAAAGAATTCAAAGGATTAAAACTCCGGGTCGTTGCGGATACAACAGTGTTCATCCGAAAAGCGGTGGAGACTGTTGCGGAAGAAGCGATGTTCGGAGGGGGGCTGGCCGCTTTAATGGTGTTCCTATTCTTAGGTAACCCCAGGGCAACTTTCGCTACATTACTCTCTCTCCCTTTTTCAACATTCTTCGTGTTGATGGGACTCAAGGCCACAGGCTCCACAATCAATATCATGACTCTGGGCGGAATGGCGCTCTCCATCGGATTGTTAGTGGATAACTCCATCGTTGCGATCGAAAACATCATGCGACATCTCGCGGAAGATAAAGATGTCAACCGAGTGAAAGTGGTAGTTCGCGCCGCTCAAGAAGTGACTCCTCCGATCATTGCGGTTACATTGTGTAACATAGTGGTTCTCTTTCCGATACTCCTTACGAAAGGAGTGGTTAACGTTTTATTCGGAGCAATAGCGAAAACTGTTATCTTGGCAATCACCGGGTCTCTTCTTTCCGAGACCGCTATCATTCCATTATTTGCCAGTAAATTTCTAACGGGTCCGCCTCCTAAACTTCCTAGATTCTTTCAGATCATACAGGATTGGATAGCCAAGTTGACGGAGGTATATGGAAGGCTACTTGAAAAAGTTATTTTCAATCTAAAGGGAGTACTCATAGGAATCGCGATACTATTTACGATCGGAGGGATCTGCGTTCCATTTATCGGGACTGAACTATTTCCTAGAGCCGATGCAGGCAGTTTCGTACTACACCTAAGATTCCCCTCAGGTCTTAGGATCGAAGAAACTAGCGATCGTGCAAAACAAGTAGAAGCCAAATTGAAAGAGTGGCTCAAGTCAGACTTGGAAATGGTATTATCCGATTCCGGCCTTTATCAAGGATTTCCTGCGGCATTCTCCCAAAATGGTGGAACCCAAGACGTTACAATGAACGTGGAATTAAAGGAAGATCGCAAAAAGACTTCGCAATATTACGCGAAATTGATCCGCGAGAAGTTACCGAAAGAATTTCCGGACGTTCAGCTAGGGATCGAATTGGGAGGACTCCTTTCCTCTTCCTTAAATGGAGGCGCTCAAGCTCCTATCAATATCCAAGTCAGAGGTGCAAATGCGGCAGAAGCTTACAAAATTGCACAGGGACTACTTCCCGAAATAAAAAAGGTAAAGGGAGCGACCGATGTTCGTATATTAGAAAGTTTTGATACTCCTGCTATTGAAGTGAACATCAATCGAAAAAAGGCGGATGCACAGGGAGTATTGACCACGGAGATCGTTCAGAACATAGTAAGTGCGCTTTCCGGAAGTATTGTATACAAACCGGCGATCTGGGTAGATCCTAAAACAGGTATCGACTATGCCTTAGGAGTTCGCTTTCCTCAGGAAAATTTCAAGACGATGAAGGATTTCCAAGGAATCCCTGTCACGGGAAAATTCCAAGAAAGAGCGATCCCACTTGATCGCCTTTCCGATATCGAAAAGACGGAAGGACCGACCGTTCTTAGCCGAGTAAACATGAAACGAACCGTAAATATTTTAGCGGACGCGCAAGGGAGAGATATAGGCTCCGTATCTTCCGATATCGAAAAGATCATCCGAGAGACCAAGGCTCCTTCAGGTTACAAGATAGTGATCACCGGTGAGATAGAAAAAATGAGGGACTCGCTTACTCAATTAGGCGGAGGATTCTTTCTCTCCGCGTTTTTAGTGTATATGATCCTAGTAGTCCAATTTAGATCCTTCATTCTTCCAGGAATCATGATGATGACGGTTCCCTTAGGAATGGTCGGGATCGTATTAATGTTCGCGTTAAGCGGAACATACTATAGCCTCCAAGCAGGGATCGGAACAATTTTCCTTATCGGGATCGCAGTTTCAAATGGAGTACTTTTAATAGAATTCATACTTCATATGATCCAACACGAAAGAATGGATTTGGATCGTGGGATCATCGAGGGAGCTAAAGCTCGTTTAAGACCGATCATGATGACTTCGCTTGCATCGATGCTTGGATTAACTCCTATGGCAATCGGATTCGGTAAAGGAGCGGAGGCGAATATTCCATTAGGAAGAGCCGTAATCGGAGGACAATTCTTAGCGACATTACTCACGATATTCGTCCTACCTGCAATCTTCAGATATCTGTACTCCAAATTTTATCTGAAGAGCGGAAAGGTTGAGGTTTAGGAGGAAACGATGTTCAGAAAAACAGTTCAAATTATCTTAATATTCTTATTCTCCGGTTCTCCAGGGCTCTTTTCCCAAACGGAGACGGTTATCAGCATCGAAGATTTTATGGCTAAGGCGGAAAAGACCAGTCCAGACGTGGCAGCAAAAATTTTCCAAGCAAAACGAGCTGAAGAAGATGTAGGAGCAGCCAAATCTGCGTATATGCCTACCGCATACTTTTCGGGAATGGTAACCTCCGGACTTCCGGGATCATTCGGAGAACCCGGAGTCATGGTTCCAAGAGGTGTAATGGTCTCTCCTTTTCATGCGGGACCTTCTGCCGGTATTTGGGGGCAATATACTCTCTATGATTGGGGAAGAAGGGAGAATGACGTAAAAGTTGCAGAGACGCAAGCAAAAGAAAGAAAAGAAGAGATCCGCATAGCTAGGGTCGAGGTTTTAGACACTTCGGTCCGAAGTTACTATGCATGTTCTAGAAATAGAAGTCTTTCGGAGCTTTGGTCCGGACTGAACGGTGACTTGGAGATCATTCACAGAGAAGTACTCCGATTCGTACGGAACGGGCAGAAGTCCATCGTGGACAAATATCTGATCGAAGCCCAAGTCGAGCAGATCAAGACCCAAACACACGACTACGAACTTCGTTTAAATAAGGGAAGAGAGGAACTAGGTCTATTGATCCAAGAGGATTGGAACAATTTCTCTTGTCCATCTATCACTTCGATTAATTTGGGTCCACTACCGGAAACGGAAAGTAAATCCTCAAAGGAATCTCAATCGGAAAAGAACACTACTTACGATAATTCGCCGATCGTAAACCGTGCAAAAATGGAACTGCTTGCCGCTGAAGCAAAATTGGACCGTTCCAAGGCCGACTTTATGCCGGAACTTAAGTCCTCTTACTCAGTGGGAACTTTCGAGCAAGCTCGCTTGGTTCCTTACCAGAACTATTCTGCAAACCTTTCCTTAGTAGTTCCCGTCTTCGAAGGAATGAAAACAGTAAGAGAAGTAAAAGCCGCCGAACATGAAGTTTCTTCAAAAAGAAAAGAACTTGAAGCTGCAAGAAAGAAAATAGCCGAGCTGAACATAGGCTTAGGAAAGACCATCGATTCCTCTGCACTGCGTATCCGACACCTAAGAAACGAAGTAAGTCTTGCTAAAACAGCCTACGAAGTCGCGAGGAACCGTTACACAAGTTATCAAGGGAATTTAGTGGATTTTAGGGAAGCGTTCCGAAATCTACTGCGTGCAAACGGAGAACTGATCGACGCGTATACGGAATATCTGATCTACACGAAAGTGAAAGATCTGGTCAACGGAAATATATAAGGAATTCTTTATGAAACAAACTCGACTCGTATATTTTCTTACGTTCGGTACATTCATACTTACGGTCGGATCATTTTGTATGAAAGGAGATCCGACGTATACCGACCAAAAACATGCTAAAAAATTATTATTCGAAACCGGAATGCTCAAATGCCTTTCTTCAGGAGGGACTGCTGGGGATATAGGTAATGTGCAAGCCTTGGTCACCGAGATAATATCTCAGAATCCAACTATTGCGCCTTCGGACGAATCCAGCCAATATTTTAAATCGGACGCAGTCCATAATTGTGAATTGGCAATCTTAAATGCGGATATAGTCGCCTGCGATTTCAGTGATTTTATCGCGGCGGATTATTTTTCCGGCCATAAGATATGCCATCTCACACCAAGTAGAAAATTCAGATTGGATAATCAGAATCACTGAAACTGGAGCGCAGAAAGAACAATTTGAAAGAATCTCTTTAGGACTTTCCTGCTAATTTTTTCTTAGCAAGTTCCTGCATCTTTAGGAATTCCTCTAACTTCATATTTGTTCTTTCTCCAACCGGAGAATTGTTTACTTCGCTATGATTATGAACGTAAGGGATCCCGATCTTTAATAGATCATCCTTATCTATTACGATCGTTTTTGCTCCTTTTGTAACCGTGAGATAGTCCGACGTGGGGATCATCTTAGAATGGTCTGCACTATTTTCCAGTTCCACCTTACCTTGGCAATGACAGATAAAAGTCATGTCATCCACGATGGAAGTATAGAACTTAGTTCCCCTTACACCTGCGGTGGTTGTCGGAGTTCCTAAACTTAAGCCCTCGCCTTTTACAAGTTTATTGGAGAGGATCCAAGATCTTCCCTTTTCTTGAAAAAATTTTTTATCGGAATTAATATCGTCGAAACGGAATCTGGAACCGGATTGGATTTCCAACAACGAAGAATTCTCTCCGAACGCGATCATCGCAGTCGCGCCCTCGTCCGTTACTAAGATGTCTCCTTTTTGGATCTCTTTGCTAACTTCCGCCTTTGATTTTTCCGGACCTCTTTCTAAGGTCACGTTCCCAACAACGAATGTGATTACCCCTTTACCTGCATCCGCTTCCTTTTTGCCGCAGGAAAACAGAATGCATATTAAACCCAAAAGAAATAGAACTGATACCTTTTTCATAGCGATCGATCTTGGAGACATTATGGAAGTAAGTAAATCGATTTTTAAGAGATCGATCTACTTATTATTATTCTAAACGAGGAATATTCGCGAGCTGATTCACATCCTCGCCAGGAACTAAAATAAATTCTCCAGTGGAACCTTTTAGTCTGCTTTCGAGAAACGGTTTGTATTCTTCCGAATTATAAAATTTTTGCACTGCTTCTTTGGAAGGCCATTCTATGATCAAAAATAATTGAGGGAGCTGCCTGTCCCCTTCCATCTTCTCCATATTCGTTGTCCTGGAGAGATACCTTCCTCCGAATTTTTCCACCATTTTAGTTACATTACGAACATATGCGGGGATCCAACGACTGCTGGCTATATTTAATTCTGCTACTGAGTAATACTTCATGACCTTCTCCATTCTAAGATTTTGAGATATAGGCAAGTCTTTTCGGCATTAATTTGAAGAGTAAACTACTACTTTTTGAGGATGATATTATAAGATCAGTCGAATCGTACTCGGTTTTGGTGCAAAATTCTTCCTGAAACAGCGGGATTATAATCGGTCTTTAGAAGGATCGATAGAATATTCCGGCCGAGGAAAAAATGCAAAAAGAACATTTCGATGTGATCACCGTGGGCGCAGGTTTATCAGGGATCAGTGCCGGCTATCATCTGCAAAAACTTTGCCCAGGCAAAAAATACACCATCTTAGAAAGTAGATCGGATATAGGCGGGACTTGGAGCTTATTTCGTTACCCTGGAATTCGCTCCGATTCAGATATGTTTACCTTAGGTTATTCTTTCCGACCTTGGAAGGAAGCAAAGGCAATCGCCGACGGACCTTCTATCCTAAATTATGTAAGAGAAACTGCATCCGAATTCGGAATAGATCGCAATATACGTTTTGAACATAGAGTAACGTCAACCTCTTGGTCCAGTAAGGAAAATTGTTGGACGATTAATGTAGAAGTCGGACCCAAAAGAGAAAAAAGAACTTACACTGCGGATTTTCTTTATATCTGCAGCGGTTACTACAACTATGATAAAGGGTTCACTCCGAATTTTCCGGGGGCAAAAAACTTTAAGGGTCAGATCATCCACCCACAACATTGGCCGGAAAATTTAGACTATAAAGGCAAAAAAGTCGTGGTTATCGGGAGCGGCGCAACTGCGGTCACATTGGTCCCGTCTATGGCGGACGATGCGTCTCATGTAACGATGCTGCAAAGGTCACCGACCTATATTACTAGCCTTCCTTCTAAGGATATAGTTGCGGACTTTTTACGATTCGTTCTACCGGCGAAAATTGCTCATCATATCACTAGGATCAAAAACATTCTGATCCAGATTTGGTTTTACCAAATATGCAAAAGATTTCCCAACTTTGCGAAGTGGTTAATCAGAGCAAGATTGAAAGCTTCTCTCCCTAAAGGTTACGATATAGATACTCATTTCAAACCGAACTACCAACCTTGGGACCAAAGGGTCTGCTTGGTCCCTGACTCTGATCTTTTCAAGGCGATCTCCAAAGGTAAAGCGTCCATCGTTACAGATCATATTGAGACTTTCACACCGAAAGGAATTACATTAAGATCAGGAAAGGAATTGGAAGCGGACATTATCGTTACCGCGACAGGTTTGGAATTGCTCGCAATCGGCGGGATCCAATTGAAGGTAGATGGGAAAGAAATAGATATTTCCAAACAATTTACGTTCAAGGGTTTAATGCTGAGCGGAGTTCCAAATTTTGCATTTTGTGTGGGTTATACTAATGCATCCTGGACCTTGAGAGCGGATCTAACTTCTACCTATGTTGCAAGACTACTGAATCACATGCAAGCGAACGGTTATAAACAATGTGTACCAGTTTGTGATCCTTCTAAGATGGAGAAGGAGCCGATACTCGATCTAAATTCAGGATACATCCAAAGGGCAATCGATCAATTCCCGCAAAGAGGAGCCAATCGTCCCTGGAGATTCCATCAGAATTATCTAATGGATCTACTCGATATCAATTTTGCGAATGTGAACGACTCCAATTTGTCGTTCGGATGAAAAAAGTTAAAATAGGAAGAAGAAAAATCAAATGAAAAGTTTTAAAAACAAAGTAGCCGCTATTACTGGAGCAGGATCCGGAATGGGAAGAGAGCTTGCAATCCAACTAGCAGAACAAGAATGTAACCTCGCACTTTCAGACGTAAACGAAGCAGGTCTCGCGGAATCGGTCCAACTTGTAAAAAAGAAAAACCCAAATATTTTCGTCACCAGCCAAAAACTGGATGTATCGAATAGATCCGCTGTTTTTGAATGGGCCTCTAAAGTGGCCAAAGAGCATAATAAGGTAAATTTGATATTCAATAACGCCGGCATCGCCTTCGGCTCCACGATAGAAGGATTCGAGTCCGACGATTTTCAGAGAGTTATGAATATAAACTTTGGAGGAGTGGTAAACGGAACCCAGGCATTTCTACCTTATCTAAAAGAAAGTGGAGACGGCCATATCATAAATACTTCTAGCGTATTCGGTATCATCGCCGTTCCGGGAACTTCCGCCTACAATGCTTCCAAATTTGCAGTTAGAGGGTTTACCGAGACCTTAAGACAAGAATTGGATCTTACTAACGCAAAAGTTTCCGCGACAAGCGTTCATCCCGGAGGGATCAAAACCGCTATCGCAAAAAGTTCCAAAACGAACGATAGTGTGAGAGCTTTAGGTTTGGATCCTAATACTGCAGGAGAAAAAATGTCCGCTCAATTTATTACTACTCCGGAACGAGCAGCGAAAGTGATCTTAAAAGCGGTAAAGAAAAATTCCAGAAGAGTCTTGATCGGACCGGACGCGGTCTTTGTAGATCTTATGCAAAGATTACTTCCAACTTCTTATCAAGTGATAATCGGAAAACTTCTGCTAAAACAAATGAGATAAATTAGATCTATGGAAGCCGATAAGCGGCTTCCATAATTAAAATCCATTTATTTGGATCAAACCTCACTGCATAACCTGTTTTATGATATCCAGGAATTGTGCGGGACGAAACGGCTTAATGATCCACCCATTTGCTCCTGCTTCGGCTCCCTTCTGTTTAATATTTTCTTCCGACTCTGTAGTCAAGGTTAGAATAGGTACGTCCGTATTTCTTTTTCTGACTTCCCGGATAAAAGTAAGTCCGTCCATCACAGGCATATTTATATCCGTTATGACTAGATCGTAATCGGAGTCGGTGAATTTGTCTATGCCCTCCTTTCCGTCGGATGCAAGAGTGACGTCATATCCGCCTATTCCCAACGTTTGTTGAACCAGACTTCTCATAGTCGCCGAGTCGTCTACTGCCAGTATTCTTAAGTTCCCCATATATTAAGCTCCTTTAATAAATAACGTAAAGTTGGAAGGATTCAATTCATAAAAGCGGCAGAGGCCGAATTCACGAATGATAAAATTTTTCGAATATTCCGATATAGACTCGGCGGATCCCAGAATAAGAAAACTGTCTTGATTCAGGGCTTTTTCTATTTTATTGAATAGACTTCTTCTTTCCTGTTGGTCGAAATAATAGGACACATTCCTACATAGTATCAAATCACAGTTAGACGGATAAGGATCATAGATCAAATTATGCTGTTTAAATTCTATAACGGATCTTACCTCCTCATTTACTACGTATAATCCTTTGGAGACAGGATCGAAATATTTCGCAAGATGAGCCTCGGACAATCCTCTTCCGATCTCAAAAGCCGAATAAATTCCACTCTTGGCTTTTTCAATCGTATCTTTTGCTATATCCGTTGCAGTTATGCTAATATTCTTGAATAGTTGAGGATACTTTTCGTGAATAGAGATCGCCACGGAATAAGGTTCTTGCCCGGTAGAACAGGCAGCCGACCATATCTTGATCTTAGCGTCTTTTTGCTGTTTTCTTTCCAATATCTCGGGTATAATTCTTTCAAGGATCGCCCCAAAAATACTTTCGTCCCGAAAAAATCTAGTCTCATGAGTAGTTACTCTCTCTATAACTTTCTCATTGAATTCGAGGTCGTAACCTTCTTTAAATTTTTTCGATAGCTGACCGAAATCGGATAAATTATAATCCGATAATATATCCGAAAGACGACTTTCCAAAAGATAGATTTTTTCCTCTGTTAAGGATATACCTGTCGCTTGTTTTATCACTTCCATCAATTCGAAGGTTGTATCTTGCATTATAATTAGTTCCTTTGTAATAAGCTGGAAATCTTATCTGCGATGCTGTCCACATCCAATACTTCGTCGACAAGCCCTTCTTGAACCGGGCGATTGGGCATTCCGAAAACGGTGCATGATTCTCGGTTCTGAGCGATCAAGTAAGCTCCGTTCTTCTTTAGCTCTTTCATGCCTAAGTAACCGTCCTCTCCCATTCCAGTCATAATGATCGCAGTGGTTTCTTTCGGAAAATTTTCCGCTAAAGATCTGAAAAGGATATTTACGGAAGGTTTACATAATTCTTCTTCCGGTCCGTTAAACACTCTTGCCGCAGGGCCTGAAGCGCTATTGACGATCTCGAGTTGTTTTCCTCCGGGAGCTATATAAGCTACTCCTTTCCGCAATACTTCGCCGTCTTCCGCTTCTTTGATCAGCATATTTGCAGCTTGCGAAAGACTTTCTGCGAGATAATTGGTAAACAAAGGAGGCATATGTTGAGCGACTACGATACTACCGTTAAGATCCGGCGGTAATTTTAGGAAAAGTTGGCGCAAAGCGATCGGCCCACCGGTGGAAATTCCTATTGCGCATATCGCACAATCTTTCTCCCTTCTGGTTTGGACCGTTTTAACTGGAATATTTTTCTTTTCAACCGGACTCTGAACGATAGGTTTGATCGGGCTAAGAGCTTTGATCTTGGAAGTCAATAACTCCAAAGTTTCACTTAACGCTCCCTCTTGCCCTCCGTTCGGTTTAGGTACGAAATCGATCGCCCCCATATCCAAGGCTTTCAAAGTGATCTTAGCCCCCTCCTGTGTCAGGGAACTAAGCATAATCACTCGTGTTTCCGGAAATTTCGATTTGATTTCCTCTAACGTTTGGATCCCGTTCATCTGAGGCATTTCTACATCCAAAATCACGAAATCCGGTTTTAGTTGTGCGATCTTAGGAAGGGCAAATTTGCCGTCAATTGCCGCTCCCAAAAATTCGATCTCACCGTCCTGAGAAAAAGTGTTCCGAAGAAGGTTCCGATAGACCAAAGAATCGTCCACGACGAAGACCGATGTTTTGCGGGACACTTTGTTTTTTTCCACAGGTAATTCCAAGGCGCTCACCTTTCACTTAGCCGTATTCGAGATTTTGAATTGATTCACCAACATTGTCAGACCTGCGGCAAGATCCTGTAAAGATTGAGATAGTTTAGAAACGCTGCTCGAATCCTTAGCACCGTCTAAAGATGCGGTTGAGATCCCGTTGATGTTTTTGGTTACATCGTTAGAAGTAAGCGACGTTTGACTTACGTTAGCCGCTATCTCTTTCGTAGTAATTGACTGCTCTTCCACCGCAGATGCGATGCTTCCGCTAATCTCGTTCACTTCGGCGATCACGCTTGTAATTTTGCCGATGGATTCGATCACTTTTTCCGTACTTTTCTGTATTGCAGAGATTTTACTTTTGATCTCTTCGGAAGATTCCGCGGATTGACGAGCAAGCTCTTTGACTTCGGATGCGACTACAGCAAAACCTTTCCCGGCATCCCCTGCTCCTGCTGCTTCGATTGCGGCATTCAACGCGAGAAGTTTGGTTTGAGCGGCAATGTTAGAGATACTTTCAATTACGTTCCCGATCTCGTTCGCATTCTCACCTAGTTCTTTTACAACCCTACTGGTTTCGATTGCGGTAGAATTCGCTTCTCTCGCTATCTTTGCCGAGTCGGCTGCCTTTTTCGCGACTTCTCCTACGGAAACGGACATTTCTTCAATGGAACTCGAGACAACATTCAAATTCTGATTCATCTGAGTCGCAGCAGCTGCGATGGTTTGAGATTGTTGAGACATCTCTTCGATCCCCGAGGATAAGTTCAGACTTGCTCCCGATAAGTCTTGAGCGGATGAAAAGAGTATATCTCCGTTCTCCTTTAAACGAGAGATTAAAGCTGCCGTATTGATCAGCATGTTCAAGATCGCTTTTCCCAATTCACCCAACTCGTCGTTGCGATTATGAGCGATATTAACCGAAAGATCACCGGTCGCTATTTTGTTTGCGATATCTGTCGCCTCTTTTAAAGGTTTAAGAATATAGAAGGTAAGATAACCTCCTAATAAGATCTGAAGTGCCGCAAAAAAACCTGCTATCCCGATAGTAACTTCGGAAGCTAAACCGATAAATTCGGAAACCGCCAAGCTTCCAAGACCTAATACGCTCAGAAAGATAAACAGGAATAACTTTGTCCGAATGGACATTTTTCTCTTCTGAGTAGGCTCTAATTTGCGTTTTCCCGCGAGTATATCGGTATATAATTTGGAAGCCGCTTCAACTTGTTGGCGTGTCGGAGTTCTTCTGACCGACATAAAGCCTACAATATTCCCGTTTTCTACCTTCGGAGCTACGTTTGCATCAACCCAATAATGATCTCCGTTCTTGGATCGATTCTTGACGATTCCTCTCCATGGTTTACCGCTCTGGATCGTATCCCAAAAATCCTTAAATACGCTTCTAGGAATATCCGGGTGCCGAACGACGTTATGAGGCTTACCGACTAACTCATCGTTGGTCAGACCTGCTATTTCCAAAAATTCCTTATTTGCATAAATGACTCTTCCTTTCAGATCAGTCATCGAAACAAGGGTAGTCCCATCCTTTACAAAACGTTCAACGTCTGTTAACGTTGTGGACATTTGTTTTCTTTCACTTTCCTTCTCTTTGCCTTGAGAAACAAAACCTAACATATAACACTCCTCACTCGTCTTCCAGACGTAGTAATTCTTCCCTATTCAAAATTATCATGGTCTTATCTTTTAAAATGGTTACATTTCGTATGAATCTCGCTTCTTTCTCGTTCAAATGAGAAGGACAACTTTCAAGATCCTTATTCGCCACCTCTACGATATCCGAAACCGAATCCGAAAGAATAGCGAAGGTTTCCTTTTTTCCCTTCAAACGAATCAGAGAATGTTTCCCTTCTCCGCTAATATCGTCCTTTCCGAAAAGAGATCTTAAATTCAGTATAGTAACGAGATCCCCTCGCAAGTTCACGATTCCCTCTATATACTCAGGAGAATGAGGAACTTTTAATATTCTTTTATTATGATCCACTTCCTTACATGCTTCTAACGGAAGCCCGTAGATTTCAGCCCCAAGGAAAAACGATAAATATTGCTTTTTATCTTCCTGCTCCACCACATATTACTCCGAAATAATTTCCTGACGGACCGGATCTTTTCCGATCTTTTTCAAAACGACAATGGGATCGATTACGATGACCGTTTGTCCTAATACTATCCCGTTACCAATAACTCCTGAAGATTGATCTTCGTTCTTGTTAAAAGAGCCGATTTCCCCCACAACATTATGGATTTCTTGTACAAGGATTCCTTTTTTACCTAAAGAGGTTTGAATAAGTATCATAGTCCTCTCGATATTCTTTTCCTCGTTTTTCAGATTAAAATAACGGTCCAACCTGCAAAGTTCTATGACTTCGTCACGGTACTGGATCACCTCGCTATCCATAACTCGTTCGAAACATTTCGGATCAACTTGTTCGATCCGAATAACGGATCTTGAATCCAATCCAAACATCTGCCTATTCACGGAGAAGAGAAGATAATGTTCCTTATCGTTGATATCGTGAATAGTTTTAGAGCGAAGTTCCTCTTTTACATTAGTATGCAATTTTAAGAATTTACTGATCCCGGAAATATCCAGTATCAACGCAACATTTCCGTCGCCCAAGATAGCAGCGCCCGTATAAAGATTGATCTTTGCTAAATCCTTCGAAAGCGGTTTAACTACGATCTCCTCAGGATTTTCTATCTCCTCGATCAACATTCCGAATTTATGTTTTTCCGTGTGAACGACCACGATATATTTGTCGCTCCCATCTTCCGCATGATCGGAAGAGAGTCCGAGTATTTCTCCCGTTTTGATCAAAGGAAGAAGATGACCCCTAAGTTGATATACCATCTTCTTTTCCAAATATGATACGGATCTTTTATCGAGTAGAATAAGCTCCGAGATATTTTGCTGAGGTATCGCGAAAAGCATTCCGGAAGTCTTAACCATTTGGCAGTTAATGATAGAAAGTGTCTGAGGCAATGAAGCGATAACGGAAGTCCCTATACCTTGTCGAGACGAAACCGAGACAGTCCCTCCGGCTTTCTGGAAATTCATCTTTACTACATCCATTCCAACGCCGCGGCCCGAGGTGGAAGAGACCGCATGGGCAGTGCTGAACCCCGGAGAAAAAATGAATTCGGATAATTCTTCAGGAGATTTTCTTTGCGCTTCCTCTTGCGTTATAAGTCCTCTTTCGATCGCCTTACTCTTAATGCTCTCTATGTTCAATCCCCTGCCATCGTCTTCTACTTTGAGGATGACGTTTCCTCCCCTTAAGGAGGCGGATAAATGTATTTTTCCTTTGGCAGGCTTTCCGGCTGATACTCGCTCTTCTGGTGATTCTATTCCATGATCGACTGAGTTTCGGATCATATGCGTGATCGGGTCCGTGATCGAGTCTATTATATTTTTATCGAGCTCGACTTCTCCTCCTTCGAGCAACAACTCAACCTCTTTGCCAGTAGTTCTCTCAAGATCGTGGATCAATCTTGGAATCCTTTTATACAGAGATTCCAATTTTTGAAGCCTAGTTCGCATAACGCTTTCTTGCGAGGATGTGATCAACTGGCTCAAATTTCGAACTATAGATAACAAAGAAGGATCGTCGTAATTTTCTATCTTTTGGAGAAGCTGGTTTCTTACTATTATCGTTTCACCTGCAAGATTGATCATATGATCCAAAAGTTGCAAAGGGATCTTAAGATAATGTTCCGCTGAAACTTCTTTTGATTTAGCCTGGACTTCAGGCTCAGCTAAAGGTTTTATCGATCGTTCCTGTATAGGCGGAGATACGATCGAGCCTGCCTTCAGTTCAGGTTTGAAAATTGTCGAAGCCGACAGTAAGGAAACGGGAGAAAGTTTCAAAAAACTTTCTTTATCTGCAGAATACATTACAACAGCATAATGTATCTTATTCCCCGATCCGTTAGATAAATTTCCATTCTTGCCGCCGAAATCCCCATGGCTCAAAACCATTCCTATGCCGGAAAACTTTTCCATCAGATCGGAACAATTTCTATCTTCCGAGTCCTTTTGCTGAAATTTGATAAGAAAAAGAGATGAACCTTCTTGTTCCGCCTTTGCGATATAACTTTTGGGGATCAACACCTTCCCATCTTTGAACAAAATTCCGTCACCGTCCTTAGCCGGAGAAGGAACGACCGGTTTATTCTTTTTCGGAGGAGTAAATAATCCAAACCTGGGTTTTTCATCTTCTACAGATTTTTCATCCTGCGCCTGCAAGCTTTCATTGATCCGCGACAACAGTTCGGAAACTTGAGAATCCGAAACACTGTCTTTGCGCTCGTTCATTTCTTTAAGAGCGTCTATACAATCCAAAAAGAGACCGATTTCCTTATCTGCCGGCTTAGTTTCCTTCTTACGAAATTGATTTAAAAGACTTTCGAATGAATGAGCCAATCCGGTAATCAATGGAAAATCGAAAATGGCAGAGTTACCCTTTATGGTATGGATCACTCTGAAAAGGGTATTGATCTGTTCCGGTTGATAATCCTTCTCTAATTCTAGAATCGACTCTTCCGCCATATCCAACAACTCTCGAGCCTCTACTAGATAATCTTTTAACAGGTTTTCGTAATCGACTTCCATATATTCAGCGTCCTATGCAGATATTACCGGAAAGAAGGCTTCGGCCATTACGCAAGGCTCAACCACCGCAGAAGTATGATCAGAAACATTATGTATATTGAATATTCCACGATGTTTATTCACTATCATATCCACAGCCGTCAGACCAAGGCCCATTCCAAATTTCTCTAACTCCGAAAACTCTTCGACAGGCGGAAGCAGGCGAAAAAAAGGACGAGTCACTAACACTTCCTTATTTTCCGCATCAACAAGATCCTGAGCGGAAGTGACTACGTTCTTGACTGCAATGCAGAAATATCCATCTATCTTGCCGAAATAAACGTCTATGAAAGTCGACTTCTTGGAATATTTCATTGCGTTCAAGATAAGTTCATCGAATACGATATTTGCCCAATCCAGTTGTATCTTGAGCGACTCTTTCGATTTACTGGACGAAAAGCGAATCTTTAGGTCCTTTTTGTCCAAAAAGGGGACGAATGTCTCAGATCTTTTGGTTAAAGTATGTACCAAATCGCTGATGGAAATTGTTTCCAGCTTCGCCTGTTCTCCTGCCAAGGAGAGAACCGTGGACAAACTGCCCAGTTGCTTCCGTAAAACATCCTGACTTGCATAAAGAAGATTCAATATTTCATTACTTACTAATGCGCCGTTCTCAGTAGTCTGATGCCCCATTTTCAACAAATCAAGGAGGGAGAGAATAGCTCCGATCCCCGAACCTTGAGAAAAGGAAGTGTTCAAAGACTTTATTGTAGAAAGAGATAAAGAGTTTTCATCGGATTTTCGGATGGATTCTTTATACGTTAACCAATCCAACTGTTCTTTCAACACGTCACGATTCGATCTTTCCACATCTGCTTGAAAATCTCGCAGACCACTGTATTGAAAAGCTAATGTGACGGTTCTATCAAAGGCCTCCTTTGTGACCGGTTTGACAAGATAATCGAAAACACCTAGCTTCATTACTTCGATTATTTTGTCAGGTTCATCCAAAGAAGATTGTACAATAATAATAGCATTCGGATCCTTCTCCTTTAAATCTCTTATAAAGGAAGCTCCGTCTAGTTCAGGCATCACCAAATCGACAATATAAAGCGAATAAGGTTTCGAAGCAGAGAGGAACTTTCTCATTCCTTCCTTGCCGTTAGTGGCAATATCGAACTCCCAATTCATCTTTCTGCAAAAATGATCGTAGACTAATGCGATCTCCGGCGAATCCTCTAGTATCAGAATTTTTCCCGTTCCGAATTCTCCGGAAAGCACCTGCATATCTACAACTTGATCTAACTCCCGACTCATCTATTTTCCCCCGTTCGCGTTACGCTCCCCTTGTTAAAGATCGAGGATCGCTATCGAACAAATTTTAGAGACTGGAGATAGATCGAAATTATTACGCGTAACTATAACTTTTGAATAAGATAAATACAATGAACGTATGTTTACTTATTTGCATATACCAGCACTATCACTTAAGGAACAAACGTTATGCACATTATCCCTAAAGAAATAGCAATATATTGACAAATGTCACCTTGCCCTCAGCCAAGAAGCAAAATGTAGCTGCGACATTTTTAAAAGATAAATCTAAATAGATCTCCGTGATTCACGGATCGCAGTGGGGACATTCCGCATTTTTCGTCATAAGATCGTAGAGAGTAACGAGGTCCCAATTTTGGAAAAGACAATGGAAAGTCGGGAAATAGATAAAAGGCCTTGGGATATTCTATCTGATCCCATTGCGATTTCTCGAATTACAGAGTCTTTCCTCTACATGGAAGAACTTACAGTAAAGAGTTGGTCTTCCGACACAAAGGCGATCATCACAAAAACTTTCGGGAATTCAGGACAGATTGCCTTACGTTTTCAGAAGGGAGTTCTTATCTCTTTGGGTGAAAAAATTATTCTACAAAGAACTCTGAAACATCATATAGAGCTGAGCTGCAAGACCATTAGGCGACTTAACGACTTTGAATTCTTAATGCAAGCCGAATCGGTTTATATCGCCAAAACCAATCGAAAAGAAGAAAGACTTCGTGTTAAGAATGATTCCGTATTTGCAACGAATATAGTATATCACCCGGAACGTTTCGAATTCAACCGTCATATCTCACTGAACGTTATTCGGGAAGCACTAGAAACCTTCAAAGAAGACCTGAAACATCCCAAATTCGGAGAGATCAAGATCGGACTATTTCAATCAGGCCAAGAATCAAAATTTGAGATAGTCAGAAAAACCAAAAAGATCTTTTACATTCAAAATACGAGTAAACCTAGTTCTTACACTGAAGTTCTTCCTCAATTTGTGAACTATAGCACTTACTTCGGTAAAAATATTCTTTCTGCGATTAGAGGTTATAAGAACGAATCAATAATATCGGAGCTTATACTTCCCATTTTATATGATAAAAACGATAAAGACTCGTATCCGAAAGCTTATCTTTGGATCAGGAGTCCGCAAGAACCGATCTTAGCAGAGGATCTTTCGGAACTTTACGCGCTATCGGAAAGGATCATCAGTACGATCCGCAATTCGGATTCGATTAAGGCCACGGACCGATTTGAAGTACTTAATATTTCCGAATCAGGCGCAAAAATAAGGATACATCAAAAAGATATACTATACAATGTTTACGGGAAAGAGAGTCTTAAATTCGATCTTGTCTTCAAAGGAAGACCGCCCATTCATATGAACGCAAAGATCTGTTGGCGATCCGTGGATAGGAATGGAAAACTTTTTTTAGGTTTAAAATTCATATACGACCACGAGCAACTTGCCAGTTTAAGAAAACTAGAATACGATCTCCAATCTTTACGCAATCGTATTAACGCAGGCGGGGCTGACGCGACTGTCTTTAAAATTTACCGAAGTCTGCGTCCGAAAAGAAAGAAATTTTAATCCGATTTTCTCGCCTTTTGCTTCCGTATTTATATCGTAATTGAAATAATATCGATATGAAATGGGTGCATTGGTCCTTTCTACATATTTCTATCCTGGTCTTTTCTATAACGATCTGCGCGTTAGTCATCTGGATCGGAAAACGTATCCGGAATTCCAAAATCGCTCCCTTTATCGGGTATTTGTTGGGCAGCGTTCTCGTATTGAATGGGATAATATATATAATATATAGAATTCAAAAAGGTTATTGGGAGATCCGTTTCGATCTACCCATGGAATTTTGCGATTGGGCTATGTTCGTTACGGTCGCCGCACTATTCACTCATAATAGGCTTATGTCAGAATTATCCTACTTCTGGGTATTAAGCGGATCAATTCACGCCCTCTTAACGCCAAACTTAGCGCAAACATTCCCTCAGTTATCCTTCTTTCTTTTTTTTATCGGACACTTAGGCCTAGTTGCTTCCAGTCTTTACATAGTATTTGGGTTAGGTTTATTTCCCAGACAGGGTTCCATCCTTCGAGTTATCGTATTCTCCGAACTATATTTCATATCGGCGCTCGCTTTGGATTTTCTAATCGATGCGAATTACGGATATCTTCGCTTTAAGCCAAGCGGAGGATCGATCCTAAACTACTTAGGCGCTTGGCCAGTCTATCTCGGTTCCATACAAATTCTGGGGATAATTGCGATTGTGGCGCTTTATCTGCCGTTCAAAAGAAAACAAAGTCAAACTTAAAATCGTATCCTTTACTCGTTCAGCGCAAATCGGAAAATTCGGTATCATCGAAAACGAAGGAATATTTGATAATTATCATATTCTTATTAGAATAAGCGGCGACCAAGGGCTTGACCTCGACGAAAATTAATGACAAAATACAAAGACTCAGGATCCGAACTCAGAAATCGAATTGATGAGTCTCTGACTTTGAAGCGAGGAAAAAATGTCTTACAGTATTTTATCGATCGATAAATCGATGGCAAAGGAATTCGTTTTTACAAAAGATCTTTCTAATAGCTCGGTCATTCTACATCATGCAAAACCGGAAAAACATGATACACATTTAGATCGGATCGACAGCATCAAATCGGAAGATCTAAAACATTTTTTTGAGGAAGTCGCATCCAAACTGACGGAGGTCGAAAATATCTTGTTAGCCGGACCAGGTATGGCAAAAACACAATTTAAAAATCATTTGCTATCTCACCATTCCGCTTTAGCTAAAAGAATAGTGGGGGAAATTACTACCGATCATCCATCCGACGCAGAGCTAATAGCACTCGGAAAAAAATATTTCCAAACCCACAAACCCAAACATTAAGAGTAATGGATCGGAATCAATACTTTTAATTAAGAAATATCTACATTCATTACAAGACGAACAACTGTCTTTATTGAATTCGATATTAAACATGCTTTTTCCGATTTTTCCATAATTTTCAGGGCTTTGGCTCGGTCTGATTCGTTCGGAATTCGGATCTTCGCATCCAAAACAATTTCAGTGATCGAGTAACGTCCATCGAGCATCTCAAGTTTGCCATTCGCGGAACTTTCAAAACTGGAGTATTCAAGTTTTGAATTTTTAGCGATCGCAAGAAAAGTAGTCATATAACAACTATTAACAGAAGCTACAAACAAATGTTCCGGTGACCAAATTCCGGGATGACCACCGGGAAATTCCGGTGGTGTAGCTACTTGTATAGAAGAAAGGCCTGGCGCGGAAGCGATTCCGATCCGTTCCTTCTCCCATTTTACATGCACTTGATAGAAGTGAGTTTCCTCCATCAACGTCTTCCTTTCCCTCTTCCTCCGCGTCCGCCACCCCGGCCCCATAGAGGAGCTCCAGTCTCAGTACGAAGAACGAGTTTTTGTCCGTCTTTCGTCACTTCGCGTGCTAGTAGCATGTTTCCCATCTTGGAACCGATAATTGTGATCGTGTCATCTTTTCCGACCTTGACGGTTTGTTTATCCAGATAAAAAGAAGGCCCAAGCATTACTGTAAACGTTTCATTCTCTGATTGGAAGGTTAGATGAATCCCATCGCCCTTGTTGCCGTGAGGGATTTTCGTAACTTCCGTAACCTTACCGTTCAGCGTTACTTCTTTGGATAGGTCGTATTTCATTCCCATCCCTTGGCCCATTCCACCGCCTCCTTGGGCTTGGATCATGGAAGCTACCAACAAACTACAGATTATCATCAATATTCGATTCATATGATTCACCTTATTTTCATATGAAGAATACATAATTGAAAGATCGTTTCAAGAAAGTTTAGGGCAAATATTGATGATTTTAATCACTCAGCCGGATACTTGATGGGCGAGAAGTTCAAGTTAGTTTATTGCTTTATTGCTCTACACAAACGATCTTCATTGCTGAGCTAGAACAACCAATTGAACCCCCGGCATAGATCGCATCGGTCGACGTTGCCGTGTGATCTGCAAAATTAGCACTACTCGAGCTAGCAGTGCTCCAACCACTGCAATTATTACCACTGCTAGTCCAATCCGCAAACATTCCAGTTACGGTGAGATTTGTTCCTGAAAAAGTGGATTGAAATGGGTTGCTCAGAGGAAAGGTAAATATTCCATTTGAAGTAGTAGTCCCAATAACGGTAGTACCATCAGATTGTACATATTTTTTGTTGGCTTTTAGGACCCAATCCACATGTTCGCTCGCCCCACTCGTCGCACAATTTGCAGAAGTGCAAGCTACACGATTCGTTCCATCCACAACCAAAGCTTTATACGTTCCGCCGCCAGAGGGTTTGTTTGAATCACTGTTGCACTGAGAATCCAGACCGGAAAGCCCGCCTCCTACATCGGCCTTAACGGCAGCAATCGCGAACATCTTACTACCAGCGGAAGACTGTGACTGCATCGATAAGAGCGCTACGACCAAAGCGGAGTCATTGTCTGACGGCTTAGAACAGCCTACAGAAAGTGTGAAAATAAAAACCGTAACGAAAAGGCAGATGTATATTCTTAATGTGTGTTGAAATCCTAAGGGTCGCTTCATTTTGATTCCTTAAAAAATGAAAAATAGATAAAACCCCGTGCAGAGTTTTATTAGATAAGATAATCATTTGCCCAAAGAGATTGGGTCAATCGATTTATCTTTTAATACAATGATAAGTCAAAAAAGCAATTTAACGAAAATGAAATTTATCGGAACGAATTTAATTCCGAATGGCAATAAATTCATTATAGCGTACGAATTAGAATCATTATTTTGATAAACGAATTCTATTTTCATAAACAAAAAAAACGGGTTCATTATATTTATCGGACCATAAATCCATTCCTTAAGGAACATTATTGAACATTTGTTTATGGATTTCTTGATCTCTTGCAGCATTCCATCACAAAGTATCAAAAGAAAATCACATACTTATTACAGATTATTAAGAGCAAAAAGAAAAAAGTCGATCTTAACGATCGTGCGATAAATCAGGACAGAAGCAGCCTTAAATCCATATAAAATCTCAACAACCCCACCTAATCCTTATTCATTTAATACTCGTAATCCAAACCGAGCAAATCCTTTCCCTCAAATCCAAACCGCTCCCCCTGTATCAGAAAATAAGAATATAACAACTTTCCCCTTCAAGACTCCCCTACCTAAACACTACAATCCTGCTCTCAACACACCCTACTTTACAGATATAACTAAGAGGATACTAACTGACTTCTACCCGAAGAAGTGTCCTACTCCTGAATGTAATAGTAGAATCTTAGATAAAGAAATCTCTACTCGACCAGATCTCATTAGATGCCCACAATGTAGGTATCTAACATCAAGACTAAGTTACACTCCCCTTCATCATTTTAAACTCCCAATATGGATGTTCGGATTCGTCCTTTATGAATCTATAATCCAATACCCTAAGGTAGTAACAGCAACAGAACTAAGTAAGAAACTGAGAATAGGATATAATGCAGCCAGTTTACTAAAGAGAAGGTTTCAACTATTCGCTTCCGATCAATTACCAAAGTATAAGACCCTAACCTTCAATGCTTTAGAAGATAAATTCAGGGACTTCTTACTACCTCCTAATGAGAATAAAGACATCACCTCTAAGATGAGAAACAAGCCTTACGTTTGCGTAGACACTGCTGTATTGTATTCTGCAGGTGAGAGAGCAAGCCAAGGTAGGAAACGATACAGCCACAGAGGACAAACATCTTCTATCTACCTTTCTGAAAAACTAGGAGGGAAGCAGATTGGAACCCTAGTCCAGACTATAGCAGTGAAACATGGACCAGTATTCTTTACTTCGGTCCCGAACCAAAAGGCAGAAACTTTAGAACCTTTAATTAAAGAACATCTCCCAACCAGCACTCCACTTTTTACAGACCAAGGCTATCCCTGGCTTTGGGGAGTATATAGAAACCACAGATCAGTGAATCATTCCGCGAGATCCAAGGACAATAGGTTCAGGTTTGCTCGTAACAGATGGAGCAAGAATGGAGTTCATAACCAAGTAGCAGAAGGCAATCATAGAGTCCTTAAAACTGCTTTTGCTTCTTATGGTTACATCAGGCCAGAGTATTCGCAATTATATCTGAATGAGTTTAGCTTCATTAAGAATGCTAATGTATTTGGTTTGGATATTTTAGTAGGAGAAGGTGGGGGATCTTGTTTGAGTAGGGATGCTTTTTCTTCCAATGCGAGAGCGACGGCACGGGGAGCGGTTCGGATTGGGGGGAAAGGATCCTTATTCGAAAAGTATCCTCATCTTCTTGCTGAAAATATAATGCTGTAAGAAAACCATATCATCCGGATTTGAATCGAAAAAATTCACGCCTAATTGGTATTTTCCATTTCCGATCTCTAAGAATCGGACAACCTCTCCTCTTAGGACCAAGTTCCTTTCAGAGATCGGAACAAACATTTTGATAATATTATGCTGCTTTAAATAGTTAAAGGTCCTATTATCTTCTATTTCGAATAAAAGTCCGTTCATACTGATATCAAGGATGCGAGTCACAGCTTTTTCATTTCGGAAATTTTCTTGGCGGATATACACTTTAGTCAATGCGTAAGTAAGAATATCTCCTAATTCTTCTATATATAAGGCCTGTTGTTGAACGATTGAGAATTTATCCATCGCAGTAGAGTATACTTTTACATAGCCGATCGGATCGTTAAATAAACGAATTGGTGTGACAATATAAGAAATTAGGAAATTACGGACTTCTTCCTTTTGGAGTTCTCTAAAGAATTCGTCCGCTTTTGCTTGGCCCTTGGTTTGGATCAGGCTCAGATACTCATCTCTGAAATTATTCAGATACGGATCCTGCCCTTCTCCTATATAACTTTTGATCAAGGAGCAATCCGGAACATAAACGGAACGATTATATTTTTTGACGAAGTCTCCAAAAAATCCCCCGTCTTTCCCCGGTCCGAAAAATACGAGCTCGTAGTCTTTGGAGATACCCAAAATATATTCCGTAACCATTAAATTGATCAACTTAAGACTGGGATTATCCTTTTTAATCTCTTTCATAAGATGGAAAAATCTTTGCTCTACACTTAGATTTTTTCCAAGTTCTCTTTCTCCTCCGCTCAATGAGCGATAGAGAATCACATAATTCATAAATAAGTCGTCTACGGCGACTCTGAGATTTTTTCGGAATGCGGCTGCCTGTAATTCGGAAGGGATCTTTATCCGGACATGATCTTCCCAAAAGTCGAGAAGTACCACTTCGAATTGATAGAGTATATTCAAGATTTCGAAACTGATTTTCGCTCTTAGTATTCCTTTAGGTTGCAGATAGGGAACGTATAGAACGAGAGTATCCTCGCCGACTTCTTCGACTACTGAGTTAAGTTTCTCTCCTTCATAATCGAAAGGAAACTCTCTTTGGTCCGCTTTCAAACTATAGAATAGGTGTTTAACCAGATTGATATCGGAACCGATGATTGTTTCTCCAAACATCGTTTCTAAAATTGTAATCAGTTCCTGGAGTGTATCCGATCTTCCTACAGCCATAGCGGTCCGGGTAAAATTTTCCCTTATCTTTATTTTCGACTTCGGGACTTTAGGAATCCAGTGCTGTCCTCCGGAAATCGGAGCATTCTTCTTTTTTTCTAAAATGAGACATATACGAGTATTTTCCGGAAGGAAATTATTCGGGGGAATTTTATCCTTTTGCCGAAAAATAAATCATGGCAGAGAACAAGTCCGAACTGAATCCAGAACTTTTCGATATGATGCGTCGTGGACAACTTTCCGCGAACAAGATCCTCAACTTAATTTCACTTAGGGAACTTGTGGATAAATTCGCAACTAAGCCTTTTTTAGAAGATGATAAACTGCAGGAGATCAAGGCGCGCACTGGAGTGGAACCGGACATTCTCACTTGGGGCGATTATTTCCAGACCGAGATTGCTTCCCGCTATTTTGATAAGTCTGATTCTGAATTTTCTAAGATCGTGAACACTATCCGTTTCGATCTGATCTCGGCACATCTCATCTTCTCAGATAAACCTGATTATTTTGTGGATTCAGTCAGAGGCCAGGCTCTTGTCTCTAAATCTATCGATAGCAGTTTCTGGACTTTGGAAGACGAAGAGAATGTTCATTTAGAAATTCTTCTGGATTATTACGACCAAATGGGCATCGGCGAAAGACCTCTTTCAGTTTCCGATAGAGTTTGGTACGAAAGTTTTGAATTAAAACAGGAAGCTGTTTAATGGCATTAGTCGATTCAGAAACGGTAGAACTTTCTTCCGAATCAAGAATAGAAATTCTTTATCTGAACAACCCTGAGACCAAGAACTCCATGACCGTTCCGATGGGTTTGGAGTTTAAAGCTCATATTGAAAATCTGAAAAAGAACCCGCCTAGAGCGGTTGTGATCGCTGGAAAGAACGATATTTTCTCCGCCGGTGGCAACTTTGAATTATTAAAATCTTTTGCTGAGAAATCTTTCGAACAAAACAAAAAAGAAATGTTCGAATTTTATAATCTATTCTTAAGCGTCAGAGATCTAAATGTTCCTGTGATCTGTGCGGCAAACGGTCACGCAGTCGGCGCAGGTCTTTCCATCACTCTTGCTTGCGACTTAAGGGTTTTTGCGGACGAAGGAAAATACCAATTTAATTTCGTAAAATTAGGGATCCATCCCGGGATGGGTTCCAGCTATCTCACTAAAGAATTATTCGGAATGGAAATCGCAAACAGGCTTCTATTCTTAGCGGAGACTGTAAGCGGCAAAGAAGCTCTTTCTTTAGGCATCTGTTACGATTCAGTTCCAAAGGCCGAAGTTTTACAAAGAGCAACTGAGATCGCCATATCTCTCAGCGAAAGCGCTCCCATGGCCCTTAGCGAATTAAAAAAGAATATATACGATCGTGAAAAACTGAATGCGGCGTTGCGTAAAGAAGCAGAATCCCAAGCTCTAAACTTTCTATCTCAAGACTTTAGAGAAACGATTAAATCTATAGAAGATAAGAGAAAGCCGATATTCAAAGGACGTTAGTCAAATCGCCCAAGTTAAAACGGGCTGCATTGGTAATCTTGGTCTTAGGACCGGGATTATAAATTCTTTAACAAAGGTTTTAATTCCAGAAGTATCTGTTCTTCAGGAATTGCTAAATCCAATTTATCCACTTTTTTAGGAATTCTTCCGGAAGAAACGTCGTCTCCGAGCGCCTTTATCTTAGCTAAGATCGCCTGGTCCGTACAATTTGAGATAGAAATGATATTAGGCACTTCTTTTCCCCAAGAAAATTTAAGTCCTGGAGAATCCACAAAGAAGGATTCGGTAATCCCATCCCCTTCCTTGTCGATCATCGTGTAAACCGTGGAATCTCCGGTAACTACTGTTACCTTCTTTCCTTTTAAAAAACGATCCACTTTGATCCGGGTATTCGTCATGTCCCGGTTCCAAATATAATAATACAATTTATCTATCTGAGAATCGATCAGTCGGTCTACAGCGGTTTTAAAAAGTTGTCCGTATTTTTTCCCAACTTCTTCTTCTCCTTTCATGAGACCATCTACTTCTCTTGGAGTGGTAGAATGTAGATAAAAGTCAGGGAGTCCGTTAGAATGATTCGTATAGAATACTTGTTCTTTTCTATCTCCCGGATAAGGATTAGAATCTACGGAAGTATTATGCAAAAAACCTAATAGGAATTTTTTCCTTTCCTGGGTTTTAGATTTTTGCTCTTCGAATCTTGTTCTAAGAGAACTCGTTTTAGGAGAATCTTTTCCATAAATACGTTCGGTTCTTACGTATTCGGCATATGCAGCTTTCTCGGCAGCATAGGACTTCAGAAGTTCATCATCATATTTTAATAGAAGATCGAATTCCTTATTCTTTTCTTCCGGTTCAGAAGAAGCTCCCGCACTAACATTCGCTTTGCTTGTTTCCGCCTGGTTTGGTTCCGTTTTAGAAGTAGGTTTGGTTCTTTCCGATTCAGGTAATTTATAATATTCCTGTTCCAGTTCTTTTAATCTGGTGAACTTATAAATTTTATTTAAGTAATCCTTTTCCTTCTCCTTTACCTGGGCCGGATCGTCGAATCCGTCCTTTAAAAGGGTAAGTTGCCCTCTATCTATGATGAGTAACGTAGCTTCGGAAGTATCTCTGTTTAAATTTCTTTCCGGAAGTGCCTTACCATCCTTATCCACCAACTGAATATAATGAAACGCCACGCGATCTGTGCGGAAATCGTTGATATTGGTTACGTCAGGAGAATTTTGCAGATCCGGAGCCGCAGATAATATTGCACCGCTTATGATCAAAAGAATAAAAACGACTAAGGTTGTACGTTTGGACCCGGACATGTCCTTAATACTATCGGCTTTAGAAAGGGCCAAAACAACCCTTTCGCCCAGTTAATTTAGCAGGAAAACCTAGGATAAAGTAGAAATCTTAAGGCTGTCTTGTGTGGGCGGAAGATAACAAATAGCTTAAACCGGGTAAATCTCCTGCTTCTCCGCCTAATCGATATTCTATCCTATTTAGATCAGGATAGTTTTCGAATAAGGTTTTTTCGGTAGCTAAGAATGCGGAAGATAATAAGCCCAATTTTTTACGCTCTATCTCTGCAGATTTCTGTTCTTCTGTCATCTGACTTGCGTAAGTATAATCGATCCTAAATTTCATATCGGAAAGTAGATTTTCTAATGTGGACTTTCTCAGATCCAAGATCAATACATCTCCTCTTTTCCAGATAGAGATGACTGAGTCTTGCAAGTTCGGAAGTTTTTTTAGATTTCTATATTGAGCGGAAGCATTCGGAACAGTAGGATCGAAATAACTGGACTCTCCAGCTTCTCCCACTAATGTCAAAACATCATGTCTAAAGTCTTCGCCGGTTAAGAGGACCTTTCTTTTTACAGGGAATACCTGACCTTCTCCATCTGAACCGTATATTACGATTTCTTTTCTAGGATCGAAATTAGGTAGATCGTATAAAGTAAATGGAACCAGTAGTTTTAAAGGATTTTTTCCGGCAAGGATGAAGCCTGTAAGAAATAATAATACGATGATCCAAGAATAAGTTAAGAATAATATCCTTTTGGACTCTTTGGAATCGGCAGCTCTGGTTGCGAGCCCGAAAACCCAAGCATAGAAGGTATCCAATTGAGCAAGGAAGCGATTCCAAATTTCCTTAATCTTTTGCAAGTTCATACGCTCTCACACCTTCTAATATACTTTTGGCTAATTTCACTTGGTGAGTTTTATCGGCCAATACCTCTGATTCTTTGTTATGGGTGAGGTAACCCATTTCGACTAGGATTGCAGGCATCAAACTTCCCCTTAACACGGAAAAGTCCGCTTTCTTCACTCCTCTAGACAATATCTTTGGACCAAGGTTTTTTTTCATCTCGGATTCGACACTTCTGGCGAGAAGGCGGCTTCTTCTTTGGATCATGGAGGACATCATTCCGGCCTGGATCTTGCCGTAGGAGCTCCCACCTTTCTTGCCGGAAATCCCGTTTTCGAATAAGGAAACTTCTCGAGCGGTCTCGGTACTAGGGGTCTGGGATAAATAATACACTTCGAATCCGTTTACATCGGAAGAGATGGAAGCATTACAATGCAAACTTACAAACAGGACCGATCCGCCCTTTTGGATCTCTTTATTTGCGATCTCTGACCTTCTTTCCAATTCTATAAACGAATCGTTGGATCTGGTCAGTATCACTCTGACTTCAGGATATACCTTATTCAGGAATTTTTTCAAAAAACGGGCCACCTGCAGGGATACTAACTTCTCTTGCATCCCTTTATCTGAAGAAGTCCCCGGGTCTTTTCCTCCATGTCCCGCATCCACTATGATTGCGGAAAGTTTTAATCTTTCGGCCTTGGGTAATAGATCGAATACAAGTTCATCTTCTTTAAATTCGTAACTTACATCTCCGGGCAATAAACGAACGAAGATCGCCTCGACCAGATCAGGAGGAAGTAAGAAATCCTTATCTTTATAGACCACAGGTAAATTCGTTTTTTCCAAACTACCATTGATCGCATAAAAGGAAGCTCCGATCCGAAATCGTATCTCACCGGAGGCATGAGAGATAGAGCCTACCAATGTGGCAGACTCGAATTTGGATTGTAGTCCCGGGATCTTTTTATGGATCTCTTCGAAGGAAACGTATCCGTTCTTGCCGATGGTTTGTATCCTAGATTCGGCAAAAACAGGTGCGCTAAAGATTAAAAAGAATCCTAACCCCCAAAGAAGGATTTGATCCTTGTCCAAATTGATCCCTTCTTCTTATCTGATGATCTTTTAGAATCGTTTATATCGAATAGATTACGTTTGCTCTTATCGTAATTCGATTTTTGTTTTTTATTCTCGTGATTTTGATGATTTGGAGAATGTTGTTTTTGGAAATCGGAACGTTGTTTTCCTTTCTTCTGGTTCTGATTTTTCTGGTTTCTATCTTTACGAGAGCCATTGGAGCCGAACACGCTGTCCGCTTTTTGTAAAAACTCTTGGGCTTCTTGGATAGCGGCTTCCGGTCTTTTTTTGTGACCACCGTTCTGCTTGGCCGGTCGAGAATCTCTGTTAAAATCTTTTTTGCGATCTCCAGATTCTCTATTCCAGTTTTTCTCCCCTCTTTGATTCCCGCCGTTACCGTTACGTTGGAAATCACCCCTTTGTTTTTTGGGACCTCTGTCTCTTCCTTGGTTTCTATTCCCATTTCTTTCGACAGGAGCATTGTCAAACGCATCTCCACCTATAAAAACTTGGAACTCACCTGCAGGGAATGTAAGCGCTTCTTCGTGGACAGGAAGAACATCTATCTTTTGTTTCAGATATTTTTCTATCTTCTCTAATTCTACGTAATCAGATTCGGAGCAGAAGCTGATGGACTTGCCGACTCTTCCCGCTCTTGCAGTTCTTCCGATCCTATGCACATAGTTCTCGGTGTCTTGAGGAAGATCGAAATTAAAAACTACTTCGATATTTTCGACGTCGATGCCGCGACTTGCAACATCGGTCGCGACCATAAACTTGAACTTTCCGGATTTAAAATCCCTCATCAGTCTAAGTCTTTTTTTCTGGTCTAGGTCGGAAGAGATCCCTGTGATAGGAATTCCATATTTTCTGAGAGAATAGACTATTTTAGGAATATTCGCTTTAAAATTTGTGAATATAATTCCTTGTCCTTCCAGTTCTTCGGCAAGGATAGAGTTCACCATATAAGGTAACTTCTCCTCTCTTCCCAAATGAACCAGTTTTTGGTCGATCCTTTCCGTAATGAGTTTATCCGGATTGATCTGTATCTCCACAGGCTCGTTCATAAAACGATATGCAAGACGCATAACTTCGACCGAGAGAGTTGCGGAGAAAAGTAAGGTTTGTTTTCTATTCTTACATTTATGAAGAAGCCAACGTATATCGTATATGAAACCCATATCTAACATACGATCCGCTTCGTCCAGAATGAAGAACTCTACCTTTTCTAGATCGGCGCTTCCGCTTCTTGCTAGGTCGATCAATCTTCCCGGAGTAGCAACGATAAGGCCGTTGAGTCCGTTTAGATCTCTGTTCTGGACTTTATAGTCCGTTCCGCCGATAATCGGGACAACTCTGTAGTCCGTATATTTCAGCAACTTTTCGGCTTCTTCCGAAATTTGGATCACTAACTCTCTAGTTGGAGCAAGGATCAGAGTGCTGACTCCTTGCATTCCTCTTGTCAAGATGGAGTGAATGGTAGGCACCAAGAATGCCACAGTCTTGCCGGTCCCTGTTTGAGCTAAACCGGTTACATCCCTACCTTCTATTCCGGGAGGGATTGCTTTTTCTTGTATTGGAGTGAGCTCGGTAAATCCTGCTTCTTGGATTGCTTTTTGCAGGTTAGGCTCTAGATTTAATTCTTCGAATTTCATATTTTTTTAATCGCGATTGAGTGGAATGTGTCGGCGTAGCAGGAGAGGTTTGCGTAGCGAACAAAGAGCCGATGTGTCAGGTATTTGCCTTTCCATCCCTTGTCTCTATTAGGGTGGTATGACATTGGTTTCCTATATACCGTGACGAGACCGTACATTTTCAACATTTTTTTCAGAGAATCGGGTGAGTAATCCCAAAAATGGTCCGACGGATGAGTACGAAACCATTCTTCAGGATTAGTTTGAAAAGAAGGTCCATTCAATGAAGGAAGACCTAAGAATAAGAGCCCGCCCGGCTTTAACAATTTGTTGATCCTATCGAAAACAAGCTCCGCATTCGGAAAATGTTCTATTACAAAAAACGCACAGACCGCATCGAAAGTTTCCTTGGGAAAAATGGAGTCGTCCAAAAAAGAACCGGAGATAACATCCAAACCTAATTTATCTTTGGAATACTCCGCTTCCGTGGAGGAAAGCTCCAGACCTTTGACTTTATATCCCTTCTTCTCCGCTTCGGATAAAAAGAAGCCTGCTGCAGATCCGATCTCGAAAAGAGTTTTTCCTTTCGGATCTTGGAATGCGCTCATCATTTCTAAACGTGCCTTAGCTAAATTTCTAAGCTGAGGTTCATCCTCATAGTAGGTCTTTTTGTACTGATTCTTGTATTCTTCCTGAAAATAGGAATCTTCGTAATGCCTTTCCTTTGCCAATTTATAGAAATGGACCCCCGTGCGACGGCATACCATATAGGCTTCCGGATATTCTGGGTGAGGTTCCAATTCGAGTATTGAGGACATGCTTGCCTACAAGAAGCTTGTCATAAAGTCTTCCCTACGTAAAGGAAAATCCCCGGGCCTGGAACGAAATACGTGCTTGAAAAAACGAGAAACCATCCAGGAATAGAAGAGAAACGGGAAAAGGAACCCCTCATAGAATGAGCATACTCGAAAAAATCAAATCCCTTGGGTTGGAACTCCCACCTGCGCCTAAGGCGATTGCAGCTTATATACCTGCCATACAAACAGGAAATCTAGTATTCACTTCCGGTCAATTGCCCCTCCAAGACGGCAAGCTCATGCTTACAGGAACCCTGGGCGTCGGACTGTCCGTTGACGATGTAAAGGCCGCCGCCGAGCAAGCTGCATTGAACGGACTTGCGGCAATTGCGGGAGTGATTGGAGATCTGGACAAAATAAAAAGTATCGTAAAGATCGGAGTATTCGTAGCTTCCAGTCCTGATTTTACGGAACAACATCTAGTCGCAAATCATGCATCCAATCTGCTCTTAAGTATTTTCGGAGAAGCAGGACGTCATGCGCGCTTTGCAGTGGGAAATTCCGCTCTTCCATTAGGAGCTCCTTTAGAAGTTGAAATGACGGTTTCCTTAGGATGATAAAAAATCTACTCAGAGATCTAAGTTTAGCCTTGCCTGCGACATCCGTAGTTTTAAACGGATGGAAAAGATTTCTCTCCCAACTTTTAGGAAGATTTATAGAATTCTATTCCGAAAAAAGCGGAAAGGAAAAGTTGATCTTTGTTTTGGCACTTCTGCAGTTGTTCTTTAGTTTAGGAAGCTGGATCAACTACTCCATCAATCTAGGAGTAGAATCAGGGCAGGATCTAATTTCCAAACTAGGCAGCTTTTTCGGAATAGAACCTATCCGCAGCGGTTTAGAAGAAGTGAATGTAAGGACCGCAGCCAATATATTTTTTATCATCCCTTGCTTTTTGACATTCTTTTTCGGCGGTTTTTGGAGAAGTGAGTGGGTCGGCAAAACGATTGTGGTCCTCCAAGGATTTTCAGGGATATTATTATTACTCGGGATCTTATTGCCGGATGTATTCTTTGTAAGTTTTATTAGAGACCAAGACTATTATTATAATTTCAACTTTTACGCATTCTGTTCTTTTTGGGCATTAACTACAATCTCCTCCCTAACATTGTGGAATTCTAAACTTTAAGCAGCCTGATGGATACTTTCGACTGGAACTCCATCAGACATCCTCTAATTCTCACACTTAAGGTAACATTCTTCTCCACATTCTTTGCCGCTTTACTCGGAATATTTTTCGCTTATTGGATGTCCAAGTTACGATTTTTCGGAAGGGCATTTGCAGACGCAGTTTTGACTTTGCCTATGGTGCTTCCTCCCACAGTACTCGGATATTATCTATTGGTCGTATTCGGTAAAAAAGGAATAATAGGCCATTTCCTTGCAGAACAATTCCATTATTCTATATTATTTAATTTGCATGGAGCCGTTTTAGCTTCTACAATCGTTTCCTTTCCTTTGGTTTATAGATCCGCAAAAGCTGCCTTCGAAGACCTCGACCCGGAATACGAAGAGATCGCTCTCACTTTGGGAAAATCCAAATGGGAAACTTTTTTAACCGTGATACTTCCGCTTTCCTGGAGAGGAATATTAGCAGGATCTATGATGGCATACGCAAGAGGAATGGGAGAATTCGGGGCCACATTAATGATCGCAGGAAACATTCCTGAAAAAACGCAAACGATCGCACTTGCAATTTATGATTCAGTTCAATCGGGAAAAGACGAATTCTCCATGGTCTTAGTATTCGTTGCATCAGTCACTTGCGTATTGGTATTGACAGTTTCCGGGATCTTACTTAAAAAATCTCATTGGTAAGAACAGGATACGAATGATCAAAAGAATATATATTTTACTTCCTTTTTTACTTCTGCTCATCCAGTTCCCTTCTTACACTCAAGAAGAGGAAAAAGAGATCACAATCTCCGCCGCTTCTAGCTTAACCGATGTGCTCAAAGAACTTGGAACAACATTCAAACAGAAAACAGGGATCAAAGCGGTATTTAATTTCGGATCTTCGGGAAGTTTATACCAACAGATCGAAAAAGGAGCACCTGTAGATGTTTTTATTTCTGCAGACCAAGACATCGTAGACAAAGGGATCAAGGCAAAGGTTTTAGAATCTTCTTCAAAAGCGATGTTGCTCAAAAATACTTTGGTACTCATCCAACCTAAGAGCAGCAAACTTAAAATCAAAAAATTAGAAGACTTACAATCGTCTGAGATCAAAAAGATTGCGATCGGAAATCCAAGTTCTGTGCCGGCAGGAAAATACGCCGAAGAAGTTTTGGCCAAAAATCATTTAAACATTTCTCTGAAAGAAAAATTCATCCCTGCAGAAAACGTAAGGCAGGTATTGGACTATGTGGGAAGAGAAGAAGTAGAAGCCGGATTCGTATACATCACAGATGCTGCCGTCGCAGAATCTAAGGTTAAGGTTTCGTTGACCTTAAGCGGACACAGACCTATCTTATATCCGGGAATTTTAGTGACCGGAACCAAAAATCCGGAAGAAGCAAAATCATTTCTGGAATTCTTAAAAAGATCTCCGGAAGCAAAAGAAACATTCCTAAAATATAAGTTTATACTTCCTTAATGTCTTTAACCGTAGATATCCGAAAAAAACTTTCCGATGGAAATCGAAAATTCGAGCTGGATGTGCGGTTTGAATTTTCGGGAGAATTTCAGGTATTGTACGGTCCTTCTGGAGCGGGAAAAAGTCTCACCTTACGTGCATTAGCCGGTTTATTAAAACCGGATTCGGGAAAGATATCTTTCGAAAACATAGTATATTTCGATTCTTCTTTTAAAAAATATATTCCCCCTCAAAAAAGAAATTTAGGATATGTTCCCCAAAGTTATGGGCTCTTTCCTCATTTAACAGCCAGAAAAAATATTGAATTTGGATTAAACGGTTTCTTTCGCACTTTGAGTAAAAAAAACAAGGAAACTGTTTCTTATTTGATGAATTTATTCGAGATAGAGGAAACTTCGGAAAGTTATCCGAAACATCTATCTGGCGGACAAAAACAAAGAGTGGCGATTGCAAGAGCGCTCGCCAGAGATCCTAAAATTTTACTTTTAGATGAGCCATTTACGGCGCTTCATACGGACCTAAGACAAAAGATGAGAGAAGAGTTAAAAAGTCTAAGAGAGAAGATCAATATGCCCATTCTTTTGATCTCTCACGATCCAAAAGATCTGGAATATTTCGGGACTAACGCTCTTTATATGGAAGACGGAAAAATCGTCAGCAATCGTCCTTAATAATCGAAAATCCCAAGATCCATTTTGGCTTCTTCCGAAGCCATAGCTCTAGGGTCCCATTTAGGTGTCCAAACTACTTCCACTTCTACAGAGTTGATCCCTTCTACCCTAAGGGCGTTGTCTTGGATCTCTTGCTTCATTTGAGGACCTGCGGGACAAGCCATAGAAGTATAAGTCATTTCGATCTTTGCCTTATCACCTTCTACTTGGATCTTATAGATCAGACCTAACTCCGCCACGGAGATCCCGATCTCCGGATCTTCTACCCTATGGATCTCAGCATAGACCCTTTTCTCGATCTCTTGAGTTGGTTGTTCTAATAATTGCATCTAACAATTAGTCTACCGGAACAGCGACTTCGTGTAAAGAATTTTAAGGACCTTCTTATTTTCGATTAGAACGGATTTAGAAAGGGAGAACTTAAGCCTATGATCAAGATCAACCAGTTTGGAATTTTTAGAAAAACCATCAATGCGAACAAAGAACAGAATACAAAAAGATCATACGCGGAATATACGGAGGAAGTGAAAACGGGAGTACAGAAGGCGGACCATAAAATTCCCAAAGCCGAAAATTGAATGGCATCAATGACGGTTCTCATCTTGGGATAATTTCGTATTTTCTCCCAAAGGGGAAAAAACCCGAACACCAGAAAGAAAGATGGAAGAAATATGAAAACAGTGGAAAGGATTGCCCCGCTAGTACCCGAGATCATGTAACCCAAATAAGAGGCGAATGTAAATAAAGGACCGGGCATCGCTTGCGCCGCGCCATATCCCGCTAAAAATTCCTCTTTTCCGATCCAACCTTGTCTTACTACTTCGTTTTCCAATAAAGGAAGCACAACATGCCCTCCTCCAAAAACCAAAGCACCTGATCTGTAAAACGAATCTGCAATTCCAAACGGCAACCAACCTGTGAACGATCTTAACAAAGGTAATAATATAAGAAGAAGGAAGAAAAAACCTAAACACGAAAATGCGATCTTTTTCTGGACCGAAAAAGAAACGGAAACGTAAGGAAGATCAGATTCTTCCTTAAATAGAAAAAATCCTATGCCTGCTCCAACTAAAATTACGATCAATTGAGTAAATGCGCCAGAAAAAGCTAAGGTTGTAATTGCAGAACCTATCACCAAATAAATTTTATAAGGATGGCTCTTCGAATTTTTCCACATGGTTAAAATTGCATGGGCTACAACCGAAGCCGCCACCAATTTTAAGCCGTGAACCCATTTTAGATCCGGAACTATATTCGATTTTAATAAAATACCAAAACCGACCATCAATAAGATAGAAGGAAGGGTAAATCCGACCCAAGCAATACAGCCTGCTTTCCAGCCGGAACGAAGAGTACCTATACAGATCCCCAATTGGCTACTTGCTGGGCCGGGAAGAAATTGGCAGACTGCCAGTAATTCTTTATAGATCTCCTCGGAGATCCATTTTTTTCGGATTACAAATTCCTGATAAAAGTAAGCTAAATGGGCGGTGGGCCCGCCGAAAGAGATCAGACCTAATTTTAAAAAAGTGAAAAATACTTCCTTCATTCGGAAATACTAACTTCAAATTTTAAGAAGAAAGTTTCAAATCCTTTCCGATGTCTTTCAAAGCTGCACGCAGGACTCGGATTGCGTTCTTACCGATCCCGTGAAGCTCCAACAATTCTTCTTCCGAATATTTAGTTAATTGTAATAAAGAATGGATCCCTTGGTTTGCCAAGGCCCTGCGAGCGGGTGCAGCAAGGCCTTTCGAAAAATTTAATTCTCTACTGGGATCCAAATCTCTAAACCACCCATTCCTGTGACAGGATTGAATTCTTTCCCATATCGTTCCAGGTTTGCACCTTCGAAAGGTTTAACACCGGAATCCGGGAACCATTTACCTGCGGCTGCAAACGTAGCTCTGATACCGGCGATATGACCCTTATGAGTAAACACTGCATATTTCTGAGAAGGGATCTTAAGGACCTGAAATTCTTTTGGTAAGCCGGAAGGACTGGAAACTTCTACCCCACACATATAATCGAAATTACCTTCTGCATCGAAATTGTAACAAACTCCATAGGCAGCATCTCCTACTTGAGAAGGAATATTTCCGAGATAAGCTCCGAAACTTTGCCATTGGTTTGGGATTCCTGCGGGCATCTGGCAGTCATAATGTTCTACAATGCCAGCGAACATTCTAGGTGGGATAGTTTCAAATCTGGGTGGATCGATTTTTGGAATTGGTTCTGAGTTCAAGGTAATAGCCTCCACTAAGTTGACATTACCAAGATGACCCTGGGCTTTTACTTGCTCGGGAGTGATTGAAAACTGATCTTTGAAAGCTCTAGTAAATGCTTCGTGCGATCCGTAACCGATATCCAAAGCAAGATCTAAAATATTGGATTCTTTTTCCACCAATGTTTTAGCGGCCTCGCTCAAACGACGCTCTCTCAAGTATCTCATCAAAGAGACTCCCATGGTCAAAGAAAAAGTTCTTGTGAGATGAAAGGGCGAAACCCCCGCATTTTTAGCTACATCTTCAAGAGAAATATTTTCTTTAGAATGACCTTCTATAAACCAGAGAGCCTTTTGAACAAAATCCATTACAGTCCTTGGTACTGTTTCCAGAATCCTATACTTAAACTTTTATACGTGCTTGATAGTTCTTGCGATCTGAGAAAAAAATCGCAGGATTAAATCTATTTTTTAGGATATAATTTGAAGCCCATTTTTTTAGCTACTGATCTGAATTTTTCGTCCATAGAACATAAAATCAGATCATCAGAGATGGATTTTCGAATATGCAATGCTGTCGCGAGATGAGCTGCGTCCAAAGATTTAAGTTCTAAAACTTCCTTATTCTTTTGGATCTCTGTCCGAATATCAGCATCTAGATTCTTTAAATTGATCTGGGAAATGAATTCTCCCAAAAAAGATTCTGCATCTTTAAACCAGGTTTTAGGGAGGCTTTTGCCTTCTTTAGAATAGGTGAAATGTAAACTTCTGAAACTTTCTATCTCAAGCAAGATAGAACCGAATTTGAGATCCGATCTGTTAAAATAATCCAAATGGTCCTGGTAACCGGCTTCTGCATAAAGAATATTTAATAGAAGACTAGTATCTATATATAAGACCATTTAATCCCTGTCCGCTTGGTAAACCTCCTTCCAAGCTGCAGAAACTTTAGTTTTGGTTCCAGCATTTAATAATAATGATTTTGGAATATTGATTCCTTTAGGATTTTTAGCAGGGGTGATAGAGTTAGAAGCCACTGCTTCTTCCAAATATTGTTTGGTGAGATCGGATTTTTGGTCGAACTTTTTGATCTCTGCAATAGGATGATTTCTATCCAAAATGAGAAGTGTCTCCCCACCTCGTACAAAATCCAGAAAACTACTCAGATTATTTTTTAGATCCTTGATCCCTACCGCTTTCATACCATTTATAGTAGCTACCGTAGCTACCTTTGTCAACCCTTTTCGCCCCAAAAACCTACTTTCCGATCGCCTTTTCCAATGTATTCCATGCGAGTGTTGCACATTTGATGCGTGCCGGAATTTTTTTTACCGCTTCCATAGATTCTAGATCCTCATATTCTTCCGAAAAATTCGGGACCTTATCCTCTAAAAGCATTCCTTTAAATTCATGTATTAGTGATTTTGCTTCGGAGATCGTCTTACCATATAGACTGTCTGTCAGCATAGAAGCGGAAGCCTGAGAGATAGAACAGCCCTTCCCTACAAAACTGATCTCGGAGATAATATCCCCATTCAGTTTAAGGAATAATTCCACTTCGTCACCGCATAAGGGATTCACTCCTTCTTGATGAAGATCGGAATGTTCCATCTTTCCGTGATGTCTTGGATTTTGATAATGATCGAGTAGTACTTCTTGGTAAAGACTATCGCTTAAGGACACGGCCGAAAATCTCCTTCACTTTCTTTAGACCTACCAAAAGAGAATCTACGTCTTCTTTGGTATTATAAAGATAGAAAGAAGCGCGGCAGGTGCCTGCGATCCCTTTGAAGTCCATAAACGGCTGGGCGCAATGATGTCCCACACGGATTGCGATCCCTTCTTCGTCCAGAATGGAGCCTACGTCGTGCGGATGTACTCCAGGGAAATTAAAGGAGATCACTCCGCCCCTTTTGCTTAGATCGTTTGTCCCATACAGCTCCAAACCGCCGAAATCTTCCAATCGATCTAAAGCATATTGTAGGAGTTCCAACTCGTGGTTTCTGATCTCCTGCATTCCTATGGATTCCAGATATTCGATAGCCGCTCCGAATCCGATAACTCCGGAAATATTCGGTGTTCCGGCTTCTAATCTTGCGGGAAGATCGGCATAAGTGGATTTGTCTTTCCAAACCTTGGAGATCATATCTCCCCCACCCATCCAAGGAGGCATGGTATCTAAGATCTCTTCCTTAGCATAAAGAATCCCCACGCCTGTTGGTCCGAGCATCTTATGAGCGGAAAATGCGTAAAAGTCAAAATCTTCTTTTTGAACGTTTGTTGGAAGATGACAGATCCCTTGGGCGCCGTCTATCAACACTTTTGCTCCGACTTCTCTCGCTCTACGAATGATCGCAGAAAGATCGTGGATCGTGCCGGTTACATTGGACATCTGAGCAAGAGCGACTAACTTTACTCTCTCTGTGATGATCTCGTCCAAGTTGCTTAGATCCAAAGTTGAATCCTGGTTGAGAGGGATAAATTTTAAGACAGCTTGTTTTTCCTGTGCTAACATCTGCCAAGGAACCAAGTTAGAATGGTGCTCCAATTCAGTGAGAACCATCTCGTCGCCCTCGTGGATGTTGGTGCGTCCCCAAGATTGAGCGACTAAGTTGATGGATTCGGTAGTATTACGGGTAAATATAACTACTTTTGCGCAGGCAGCCCCGATAAAACGGGAAGTTTTGATGCGGGCCATCTCATACTTTTCGGTGGCCTTTTGGGAAAGATAATATACTCCACGGTGAATGTTCGCATTCTCCGCTTCGTAATATTTACGTATCGTATCTATAACAGACTTTGGTTTTTGAGAACTAGCGGCGCTGTCCAGAAACACCAAGGGCTTACCGTTCATCTGTGTAGATAGAATCGGAAAATCTCCGCGTATCTTTTCGAGATCAAAACTCAAAGCTTCTGCTCTCCTCGGTTCCCCATGTCAATCCTCTAACTCTACTTCGACTTCGTCACCTACGATTCTTGTCTTATAGACTGGCAAATCTTCCACCGCAGGCATACAAAGTACCTTTCCGGTGCGGATATTAAACCTTGCGGAATGCCTTGGACAAACAATTACGTCCCCTTCCAATTCTCCCGTTGAAATATCCTCTCCATCATGAGTGCAAAGATCCGCAAAGGCACAGATTTCGTTCCCTAGTTTAGTCAATCCTATCCTATGGTAACGGGTTTCTGCAACAAACACCTCTCCTTCTTTTAGATCGGAAAGTTTTGCAAGTTTCTGAAATTCTGCCATTACTCGCCCAACATCCTAGATTCTATCATAGAAGATAATTCTTCGCGAACCGTTTCGGAAGGAAATTCTCGAACAACTTCGTTCAGAAATCCTTCTACGATCATTTTGCGGGCTTCTTCTTCGGAGATGCCGCGGGAAGCTAAGTAAAATAACTGTTCTTCGTCTATTTCTCCGACTGTGGCTCCATGCTCGCATTTCACACTGTCAGCGAATACTTCCAATTTAGGAATGGATTCCGCTCTTGCAGTTCTGTCCAGTAGAAGGTTATTATTGATCTGGACAGCGCCCACATCTTTACAACGAGAAGGTATATGAAGGTTTCCAGTGAATACATGGTGAGCCTTCTCTCGTACAACGGTGCGATATAAAATGGAACTTTGCGCATGGCTTTCGGAATGAAGAATACGGACTTCGGTGTCTTGAAATTCTCTTGCCTTCAAAGGAGAAAGGCCCACATAACGTGTCCAACATCCCTTTCCTGCGACATTCGTATCATAGAATGATTTTCCCTTGTATCCGCCCCAAGAAGCAAGACTCGCATGGAACTTGGAATCCTTCTCTTGGATCCCGTAAGTAGCCCTAAAATGAAAAGTAGAATCTCCCAGATTTTCCAAACTGGAATATCTAAAATCCCCATTCGCAGGAGTGAAAAGAACGGTAACTCCGTTCATGAGCACGAGATCTTTTCCGGAAGGAGATTCCCATCTTTCTATAAAATTGGATTTTGTTCCCGAAGCCGCTTCCACGATCAAAAGTGGAAGGATTACATTTCCGTTCTTACATTCGATTTTGATCTCAGGAAAAGAAGAAGGATCGGAACCTAGCTGAACATAATACGCATGAGTGAATTTGGAAAATACGAAAAGTGGGAACCATTCTTTTGAATAAAAGGAAACTGCAGGTTCTAATTTTTTTAGGACTTCCGAAAGTTTCTCGGAAGAAAGATCTTGCAGTTTCGTGACTTGTACATCTCCGGAAACAGAAACGGAAGAATCCGGACAAACTTTAGTATATTCAGAAATTTTAAAATTAGAAAGACTGATCTTCCTCCAGGATTCGAGAGAAGGATCCGGAAATGTAGCAGCGTTCAATAGTTTTTCGGCGCTGATACGGAATTCGGCAAGAATGGAAGGTTCCTTCTTCTCCTTGATATATTCCGAAATGGATTCCGCCAAAAGCATCCCTTTAGTTCGCTCCGTTTAGGATCCAATCGTATCCTTTTTCTTCCAATTCCAGAGCGAGCTCTCTTCCGCCAGTTTTCAAGATCTTACCTTGAGCGAATACGTGAACGAAGTCAGGGGTTACATAGTTCAACATTCTTTGGTAATGTGTGATCAGAAGTATGGACCTGTCCGCTGATTTATTTTTAGTAATCCCTTCGCTGATAATTCTAAGTGCGTCTATATCTAAACCTGAATCAGTCTCGTCCAGGACCGAAAGTTTAGGTTTGAGAAGTGTCATTTGGAGTATCTCATTCCTTTTTTTCTCTCCGCCTGAAAATCCGTCGTTCACGTATCTTCCGATCCAAGTATCAGGAACTTCTAATAAAGCTGTGGCTTCTTTGAGTTCTTTACGGAATTCTTTTACAGGTAAGTCCTTGCCTCGGACCGATTTTAATATAGTGCGTAAAAAATTTCCGATCGTTACACCTGGGATGCTAGTTGGATATTGAAAGCAAAGGAAGATGCCTGCCCTTGCCCTTTCATCCGTCGGTTTTTCGAGAAGGGATTCTCCTCTGAAAAGTATATCCCCGGAGATCACCTTATATTTCGGGTGACCCATGATGACATTTGATAAGGTGCTTTTTCCGGATCCGTTCGGACCCATGATGGCATGGACTTCTCCCTCGCCGATGGTGAGGTCGACTCCTTTTAAGATTTCCTGGATTTCACCGGATTCGGTTTCCACTCCGGCGCGAAGATTCGAAATTTTTAGTAGTTCCGCCACGTATAGGACCCCTGCCTAGGACTATGTTTTTATTCCTGAGACGGAGATCAATAGGAAAGATGTTTGGAAGTCTGGACTTCAGTAGGATTCCCAGTCCAAGCGGAGAATGAGAACGTGATTCTCGCCCAGATTCAGGGTGAATAAGACATATTGACGTTTGGTTTCTATATCGTGGAAGGGTTCCGTAAATCCGGAAACTCTGCTGGAATGGTAGGTTTCTGCCTTATGGCGGATGAAGAATGGCTTCCAAGCATAGTTGTTGCCCACCTCGGTAAGTAATCTTGTCCAAGGAAGATCGTATGCTTCTCTCTTGAAAGTAGGAGTCACCTGATAACCATGCATATCGGTAACCAAAACAGAAGTTGTCTCCAGAGGAAGTTTGTCCAGAATCCCACCCAATGCTTCCGTCATCTTTTCTTCGGAAGAAGTTTCGAGATCTTTGAATAAATTCACGAACTGATCCAGAAAGGATTGTTCTTTTCTAAGATTTTCCAGGATCTCCAAGAACCTTAGTCCTGAGAATTTTTCAAGAGAGGTCTTGAGAGTTTTATTAAAACGTTTTTTATCCTGAAAATCCAAAGCAGGACGAGAAAAATAAAAACCTTGCAGAAGATTGGCTCCCATGGACAGAGCAAGATACAATTCTTCTTCGTTCTCCACACCTTCGAATAAAAGTTGAGAACCTAGCCTTTGGGACATTTCGGAAATTGCAGAAAGGACATTCTTGAAAGAGCGTCTATTCAAACTCTCTCTCATAATTTTTATGTCCACTTTCATTATATCCGGATGTATATAACCGATCCTCTCCAAATTGGAAAAACCGACTCCAAGATCATCCACTGCGATCTTAATCCCTCTTTCTCTAAAAAGGCTGACTATATATAAAAGTTTTTCAATATTTCCTTCGAACTTATCCTCAGTGATCTCTAAAACTAGATCGTTCGGATTAATATCGTATTTATCGATGAGGTGAAGAATATGAAGACGTTTGATATCCAACACTTCTCCCGTGTACACCATGGAGAGAAAATTCGGCATCATGTTCAGGAAAATTTTAGTCTTAAGACCTGTTTCTTTCACATGTTTGATCGCTTTTTCGCGAATAATACGATCGATATGAACTAAACGGACAGTATCCGTGTCAGGATTGTGAAAATGATAACCTAGAGAATGGTATTGGTTGGATTCGGGAGAAAATACTCTGCCTAAAACCTCGTAACCTATAATATTACGATTTCCGACGTCTAAGATCGGCTGGTAATGAGGGGTATAATAACCTTCTCCCAGAGAGAGAATGTGTTGTGACTCGTATTCGGCGAGCATGCAGATTCCCTCACTACTAGAATCCGGTTGAAGAATACACACAAGCATATTTCCCTGAAACGGCGTTAGGAATGAAGACGAAAGCTTGGAAAATTCCCCTTTTTTTCTTATTCTTTTCCTACATTATGGCAAATTATTTGTTTTCTTTTGTTACAAAGACCCGTCTCAGCCGGGTTCTTATCCGAAAAAAAAGGCGACTAATCGCGATTAGATGAACTACATATGAAAGAACATTTAGGCTCCATTCTTCACCCTTCCACATTAGAACCTATGTTTGGAAAATATTTCGGTCCGGTGCAGATCGATAATTCCAAAGAATACGATGCAGGACTTTTTTCAAAATTCAGATCTGTAGACTCTGTCCTTGTAGATATACTGAGCGAAAAGATCTTTTTGGAACTCAGGATCTATGCGACCAAATTCAAATCGGGTGCAAATCTTCTGCTCTGGAATAGAGATACTGGAAATTTGCAGGAGATCTCTCTTTTAGAGAGTGGAACTTCTTCTTTTATTCACCAAGGAAGTTTTAAGAACGGTTATTGGAGTTTTACCAAATCGGACAAAAGATTCAATTTCAGATTGGATGATAATATCCGTCAGGGTTACACACATTCGGCTATCTGGGAAAAAAATCTGAACTTCCAATTGGATGCGCTGGCTTATACGGGAGAAAAGAATAATGGAAATTGGTTCACTCAAATTTCTCCTTCCGGCAAAGATTGGATCTTTAAAAACCACTCTCCCGATTTGAGGGTAGAAGGCCAGCTTGCATGGAACGATCTATCCGCTTCTTTAGAAAACGGACTTCTGTCTTATACGGTTGGTAAGGGTTACGGAGCCGATGCATTTCCTTTAGAAAATAGGATCTATCTGAATGTTTCCGCAAAAAAGAAGATCCATCTTTATTTGGAAGATGAGATCCTTGCCTGGACCAATGGAGAAGTTTCCGATCTAGGAAATGCAGTCTGGTCCGGCAATGGAAAACGTAAGATCATCCAAGACCAAAATTCCAAATTGGAACTGGAATTAGAACCAGAGATAGAAGCAAGTTTCTCCCGTCCCAAAAACTTAGGAACGGAAAAGTTTATCAAAACATTATATACTGTTTCGGGATGGATAAAGACCAAATCCAAAAAGGAAAAGGTCTCTGACGGAATTGCGATTTTAGAAAAGATCCAGAATTAAGAAGCGATCAGAAGATCTAAGACTGTTTTGCCGTCCATCTCGCCGGTGATCGGATTCATTGCTCTTTCCGGGTGTGGCATCATTCCTGCCACTTTAAAATCCGGAGAACAGATCCCGGCAATATCGTCCAAACTCCCGTTCGGATTATCACCTGCGTATAGAAATAGAATACGACCTTCGTCTTTCAATTGTTTGCGGATCTCTGCGGAGGCAAAGTAACATCCGTCTCCATGAGCCACCGGAACTCGTAAAATCTGATCATCCGCTAAACTTCCGCTGATCTTATTTGCGTTAGACGCTTTTTTAAGACCGATGGTCCTGCAGACATATTTTAGATTTCTGTTACGTATTAATGCGCCTGGAAGATAACCTGCTTCCGCTAAAATTTGGAATCCGTTGCAGATCCCGAATAATTTTCCGCCACGATCGGTATGTTCTTTTACCGATTTCATTACGGGAGAAAAAGGAGCCATTGCTCCGGATCTAAGATAATCTCCGTAAGAGAATCCGCCTGGAAGAATGACCAGATCGTATTTTTCGGAGAATTGGTCTTTATGCCAAACCTTGTCCACTTTCGCGGAATAGAATTCGGACAGAACTCTTACGATATCGTTATCACAATTAGAACCTGGAAAAGTGACTACCGCAGCTTTCATTCCGTTACAATCTCCGAACGATATGTTTCAATCACATGATTTACTAATAGTTTTTCGCAGAGGTTCGCCACTGTTTTCTTTGCAGTTTCGAGATCGGGAGAGTCCAATTTTACTTCGATATATTTTCCGACCCTAACGTCTTGGACCGATTTTTCGCCCAGTTCTTGTAGAGTAGACTTTACAGTGTTCCCTTGAGGATCGAGAACTGATTCTTTTAGAGTTACATTGATTCTTGCGATAAACATTTTAATAGTCGATCCTGTATTTCCTTATATGCCGCTTGTAATTCCACAATCAGACTCTCCGGCAAATCCGGAGGAGGGGGAACCTTGTTCCAACCGGACTTTTCCAGATAATTCCGTAAGATCTGTTTGTCCATGCTGGGAGGTGTGGTCCCGATAATGTAAGATTCTTTAGCCCAATAACGGGAAGAATCGGGGGTCAAAATCTCATCGATCAAGATGACCTTATCTTCCCAAATTCCGAATTCGAATTTGGTATCACAGAGCAAAATCCCGGCCCCAGCTACCAGTTCAGCGGCCCTGGTATAGAGGGAAATCGATTTTTCCTTCAAAATAGAGAAGAGTTCGGACCCGATCTCATTTTTCATTCTCTCTTCGGAGATATTCTCATCGTGTCCTGTATCATTCTTGATCGCGGGAGTAAAAGCAGGCTCCGGCAGTTTTTCGGATTCTTGCAAACCGGGAGGAAGTTTTTTAAAAGCAAGTGTGCCTTCTTGTTTGTATTCCTTCCAACCGGAACCGGAAAGATAACCTCGCACCACACATTCAAAATCGATCCGCTTACATTTTTTGACTAAGACAGAACGATCTTTTAAATCAGGATGATCTTTAAATGGAGAAGGGAATTTAGAAACATCGGTCTCTATAATATGATTCGGAATATCCTTAAAGTAGGAGAACCATTCTGCGGAGATCTTATTTAAAACTTTTCCTTTGCCAGGAACGATCTGACGGAACACCACATCGAATGCAGAGATCCTATCCGTAGAAGATAATATCAGGGAATTTCCTAAATCGTATACGTCTCTGACTTTGCCAATATAAGAAGGTTTCGGGAGTTCGCTCATCCTTGGATAACCATGAGAGCGATATCATCGTCGTGGGTCATGTTCCCCGAATGTGCCAATATCTTTTCCAGAGAAAAATTCAGTATATCTTCCTTGGATTCCACGGCATCTTTCAGGATCTTCTTCAGACTTTCTTCGCCCAAAATATTATAGTTCTCATCCGTTATTTCAGTGGCCCCGTCCGTGTAAAGTAATAGAGAAGCGCCTTTTTCCAAGACTACGGATCTAAACTCATCTTCTGTTCCAAGTTCTATCGGAATGATAAGAGGTCCCATACCTGGCAATTCATCGACATTACCATTATGGTAAAGCAACGGAGGAGGATGACCTCCATTCGCGTATTCGAAATTGCCTTTTTTATCCAAGATACCGTAAAAGAATGTGATGGAAAAATCTTCAGGCAGTATCTTTTCCAATTGTTGTCTAAGAGTTTTTACTTTTTCGATAAGAGTATTACTTCTTCCTAAATTGGAGACCTGCATCTTTACCATTGCGGAAAGAAGTGCTGCAGAAGGACCATGACCGGAACAATCCGCAATAAAGACATGAAGTTTGTCCTCTTCGATCCATGCGTCTATAAAATCACCGCCGATCTGCATTAAAGGATGGAAGACCGAATTCACTTTGAAGCCGTTCCATTCCAATTGTTTTTCGGGAACAAGCTCCTGTTGCACCCTTCTTGCCATCACTAGTTCTTTTTCGTACTTTTTCTTTTGTTGTAAAAGTTCGTCCTGGAGATTTTTGATCCGAATAAATGCCCTGATCTTTGCGACCAATTCTTTCGGTTGGAAAGGTTTATGAAGAAAGTCGTCTCCTCCGTGGGCGATCGCCTCGTCGAATCCCAACTCCCTATTATAAGCCGTAATAAAAAGTATCGGAAGAAGATTAAATCTATCTATCTCTCTCAATTCTTTACAAAAAGAAAATCCATCCTGGCCAGGCATACTCACATCTAAAAGAAGTACATCTACCTGGTTGGTCGCGAGAAGTGTGCGCGCCTCTTCCGTATTCATCGCGGTGAAAACTTGGAATCCCAGAGGTTTTAAAGTATGAACTAAAAGTTTAAGATTAATATCCGAATCGTCGACCGCAAGGATAGAATAGTCGGAATAATTCAATTGGCTTTCTTGCTTCTCTCTATCCACGATCCATCCCTATCATTACAAAATTCGTATTTTATAAAATTGAGTGAATTTTTCAATCCAACAATTCTTCTCTCACCGCTTTGATCTTATCCAAACGATAGACTATCCTGTATAAGATCAAAAAAAGTATATGATAGGCTAAGATCCCTATCCAAAAAGAAATCCTCATATCCGGATCCATCCCTTTTTTTCCCAACACGGAAGAAGGGTGATTTCCAGGATTGTCCATCCAGCGAATGGCTCCCCAGGTCAAGATCGCATTCACACTGCAAAACAAACTTAAAAAAGCGGAGAAGATATACTTTTTAGTTTGATCGAGAACTAAAAACCGCAATAGAAAATACGCCACAAGGCTAAGTACTAAAACGAAAAACGAATTTAAACGTGCATCGGTCGTATCCCAAGGAGTTCCCCAAGCCAAGTACGCCCAGATCGGCCCTGAAAATAAAACACCGATCGCAAACAAAAGAGAGATCTTATTTGCGGAAAGTGAAAGTGTATCCCAGATCCTATTTTTAGTTACCAGGTAAGCGATCGCACAAATGGAGGAAATTCCGGGACCATATAAAGCAACCCAAGCCACAGGCACATGGAAATAAAAAATCCTGTGGGAGATCCCCTGTTCTAAGATCACATTCGGGTAATACAAACCCAGAAGCACTGCAAACGGAAAAATCGATAAAAACAAAAGAGAGAGTATCCAGTCCCAGGCGGGATGCAGGAGGCGAATATTCATACGCTTGGAAGTGTGCAGGTATCCGCAATTTGTATCAACAAGAATCCTATTCGTCGGAAGTCATTTCTACCAGAAGTGCGCCCATGGAACCGTAAAAAACAGAGAACGCCAAAATTAGACAAAAAGAACCTACCAAGGCGGAAAAAGGTTGGGAGATAAATTTTCTCTCCGCTTCCATTCCGTATAAAAAAACCGGAATAGAAAGAGGTACTAAAAGTAATGGAAGAAGTATCTCTTTCAGACGAGAAGATAAACTGATATGGGAAAGACAAACTCCTAAAAAGGAAAGGCATAATAGACCAGGAAAGAAGAATACTATCTGTCTTCCGAATTCGTTTATGTCAGCGGGGAATGCGGAGAACATCAACGCAAAAAGCCCCATCAGATAAATAGCTGCAGCACACAACGCGATAAATACTAAAATCGATTTAGAAAAATATAAAACCCAAGGAGAAATGAACAGCCTACTTGCGGTTCCACCGCCGGCCTCCCTCTCTTCCCAAGTAAACTGACCGACTAATACGAATGAGGCGACAAATAGAATAGCCCATTTTAATCCTATAAGAGCGATCAGATCTATTTTGCCGTTCCTCTCTAAAGCATAATGGAATAAAAACACCATTGCGGAAACTAAAACGAGTAAAGAAAGTATCCCGTTACTTGCTTTTCCTAAAAGCCGGAACTCTTTTCGGATCAGAGCTAAAATCGCTTTCATTTGGGATTTTCTCCCAATTCCAAAAGTCTGGACTTTGCATTTAAATTGAAATTAGGATCGTGGGTCACCATGATAATAGAAGAAGTATCCAGAACATTCTCTAAAACCGTTCTTGCCTTGGATTCTCCTTCGCTATCCAAAGCGGTCAAAGGTTCGTCCAAAAGATAAAGATCCACGTTAGGCAAAAGAGCCCGCACCAATGCTGCCTTTTGTTTCATTCCTCGGGAAAAAGAAGAAACTGGATCTTTCCTTCTTTGCCAAAGACGAAAATCCTTTAACCAGGAAATAATCTGGTCCTCAGGACGGCAATCCCCTGCAATCCCTCTGAAATATTCCAGATTTTCCTCAAGACTTAAAGTGGTATATAAACCAAGATCATGGCCTAGATAGGAAAGTTGCGTAGACTTGGAAGAAGGGAATTTGATCTGATCCCTGAATTTATCGTGTTGCAGGATAGACTTAAGTAAAGTAGTCTTTCCTGAGCCGTTCATTCCCCTTACAAATAAAACTTCGTTCCGAAAAACGGAGAAGGAAACGTTCTTTAAAACCGATTTTCGTCCGATACTGTACGATAGGCCGGAACATTCCAATACTGGGATCGATGTTTGTGATGAGACCAATGAGGACAATTTCCCTTTTAAAAGAGTATTTACAAGGCTTAAATTTTGCCAAGTCACTCTGCATATTCTTATTCTTGATCTTTCCTAATATTGCCTTTGCACAATTCAAAATAGGAGATTCGGAATACGCAGGTATACTCTGGGGAGAGAATGATTTTTTAGATCCTGAGTTTTATCAAGATGGAAGCTTGGCACGTTCAGAGCAGGACTTTATAGTAGCGGCAGGCAGACATTGGAAAGGCGCCCCTCCCCCATCTAAAGCAAGTTTCGAATACGAAGGAAAACAGATAGTAAACTGCGGTATCTTTAACAATGAAGCGGTAGGACTATTGCAGTCGGCAGATCCTAAAAAAAGAGAAAAGGCGATCTCCATGCTGGAAGCAGGGATGAGATTCGACCCTTCCTTCTTCGCTTTTAGATATAATTTAGGAAGAGCCTATCATATAGAAAAAAAATACCAAAAAGCGATCTTTCAGTACGAATACGCGATTGCAGAAGTCCCTAAATATTACAGGACTTATATACATTTGGGAGTACTTTATGAACTTCTGAACGAACAGATCCAAGCGGTTATATATTATAAAAAAGCGGTCGAATTGAATCAATTCCAGACAGAGGCATTGGTGCTACTTGCGGAACATTATATCAGAACGGATCTGAAGAATAGGGCCCAGATCTATATTAAAAAAGCGTTATCCATAGACCAGAACAGCCCGGATGCCAAATTAGGACTAGCCCGTTTGGAGATCATGGGGGGCAGAGATTACTATGCCTATAAGATATTCAGAAATACCGACCTGTATGACGACCAAGGAAAGAAGAGACCTTATAATAAAAAATTCCATTTTTATTTTGCGGAGACGGCGAGTAAGATAGGCGATTATGTCACGGCTGCCAAAGAATATGAGGAGTTATTAAAATTCCCCAACGACCCATTCTTTACCGAATTTTCCCTGAAAATAATAGAAAGAAGAAGGGACCTGGCAAAAAGATTCGCAGAGATCAAGGCCGCAGACGAGGAAGCTGAGAAAGAGGGACAATAACCTAAACCCGAAAAAGACTTGGCAAATCAAAATAATTCGTCCAATTTTACAGACGGAGGATCCAATGAAAAACCAAACCAGGCTTTTCGCTTTGGCGACCCTCTTCTTCTTCGTACCACTATTGGCCCAACAAAAACAAAAGGTCAACGAGGCGGACGTATTTCAGGACGAAACCAGCGAGTACACCAAGTCCCTTAAAAAAATCATCGTAGGTCTAGAAGCAACGATCAACGAAAGATTAAAAGACTTGGAGCGCAAACACGATATTCTCGTGGTCCTGATGCCGAAGTATGAGAAACGCCAAACCATTGTCACGGAAGACATTCCTTTCCAAGTTCAGGACGGTTACGAAAGCAATTTGCTCAAGTACATTACCTTCCAGTTCAACAGCGGAAAGGTATCCGATATCACTCTAGCATCCGAAAGTAAAAGGATCTACTACGAGGTGATGTTCGAGAATAAAAAAATAGTCTTCAAACCGACAGATTTAAAATCGAGCGAGGTTACTCATGAGGTTTTTGAAAAAACCGAAATAACCAGACTCAACGAGATGTCTCTCGAAAACCAGATCAAAGCTCTCCGATTGTTAGAAGCAAGTCTTCGTTCTTCCATTTACCGGATAGACATTCTATTAGCTTTGTATAAGGACAAAAAAGACCGCAAAAACTTGTATCATATCGAGTTCTAAAAAACTCTTTCGATCTAGTTTTGTTGAGACCCCGAGGTGCTTACCTTGGGGTTTTTTATTGGCAGAAGGTCCGTTCAAACGAATCAATTTGCTGCAGCGGCAGAAGAAGAATTTAGACTCTCCATCTCCACAACTCTAGAACAAAACTTTTTCGCGGATTTAATATTGTGCGTCACCCAAAGAATGGTAACACCTTCTCTCTTGTTCAAATCAGAAAGAGCCTGCAATACCTGATGATTCAAGATAGGATCTAAAGCGGAAGTAGCTTCATCCAAACATAAAATTTTAGGACGACAAAGTAACGCGCGAAGAAGAGAAAATCTTTGCAGCTCCCCTCCTGAAAAAAAAGAAGGAAGACGATTTCTATCCTTTCCTTCTAATCCCAAGATAGGTATCCACTTTTCCAACAAAGATTCGTACAAGTTTTCTTCTTTGAATAATTGTAATGGTTCTCTTAAACTTTTTTCCAAAGTCCACATTGGATTAAAACCCAAAACAGGATCTTGGAAAACGGGCTGGATCCATCTGGCTGGGATATCTTTTCTGGATTTCCCAAAAATCTGAATGCTTCCTGTTTTTTTCCAAGAAGAAGGGATCGGAAGGTCTAATATTAGTCGTAAGAGTGTGGACTTTCCGGAACCGGAACGGCCCAAAATACCGAGAAATTCTCCTGCTTCTACTTGCAGATTTACCCCGGACAAGTAGGTTCTTTCGGAAGAAGATAGGGAAACTTCTTCCAGAACGACGATCGGTTCTTTTTTCTCGGACACGGATACCGGTTTAGTGCTTGCTTAGAATTCTGACAACCAATCCCTTAAAGAAATGAGTTTGAAAATTACGGAAGTAGGACCAAGAGATGGACTTCAAAACGAAAAGTTGGAGGTCCCCACAGAGGATAAATTACTATATATACAGAAGCTTGTCGAAGCGGGCCTAAAACATATAGAAGCCACTTCTTTCGTAAGAAAAGAAAACATCCCTCAACTCGGAGATGCAAAAGAACTCTCCGCATCTTTAAATTTGAATGGAGATGTTCACTTTAGCGCACTCACTCCGAATTTAAAAGGATACCAAGCCGCAATCTCTTCCGGATTTAAAGAAGTGGCGGTATTCACCGCTGCGTCCGAATCGTTCACAAAAAAGAATATCAATCGGACCATCCAAGAATCCATAGACGGTTTTAAGGAAATTTTTGCAGAAGCAAAGAAGGATGGAATATTAGTAAGAGGTTATGTTTCTACAGTAATCGATTGTCCTTACGAAGGAAAGATCGATCCGAAAAAAGTTTTAGAAGTTTCTAAAATACTTTTGGACCAAGGAGCTTACGAGATCTCTTTGGGAGAAACGATCGGCACTGCGGTTCCTGCAGAAGTGGAAAAATTGTTGGATATTCTTCTGAAAGAAATCCCTGCGGAAAAATTTGCGGGGCATTTTCATGATACCTACGGGATGGCGATCTCCAATGTCCAGAAATCCTATGAGTTAGGAATTCGATCTTTCGATTCTTCTTCCGGTGGTTTGGGCGGATGTCCTTATGCAAAAGGCGCTTCCGGGAACTTAGCCACAGAGGATTTAGTTTACTTCTTCCACAAATCAGGAATACAAACGGGGATAGATCTTTCCAAATTATTGGAAGCTTCCGCATTTATGGAAGGTATCTTACAAAGAAAACTAGCTTCTCGTTCCTATATCGCATTAAAAGCAAAAGCGGCTTCTTAATTAGAAGTCGCTAAGAGCAAAATATGCCCCCTTCTTCCGTCCTCAAAGAGAAAGATCTGAAAAAAAGTTTCGATCTTCTCTATAAAAACTATACCAAACCTGAATTTTTAGATTCCGATCCTTTATTCTTATGTTATCTATACGACTCTCCGGAAGATAGGGAGTTTGTAGGACTTCTATCGGCATTATTTGCCTACGGGAATGTGACTGCGATCCGAGGCTTTCTCTCTAGACTTCTGGAACCGATGGGTAAACACCCCAAACAATATTTACTCAATCATGGCACCAAAATTTGGAAAAATAAACTAGGATCTTATCGTTTCCAAAAAGAAAAGGACATTCTTTTATTCTTGCAAGCGATCCGACTTGCCTATCTGGAAATTGAAAAATCAGGAGAGAAGTTTTTAGAATCCTGGTTTAGTCCGGTCCATCCAAAGGATGCAGGTTTAGAAAAAAGGATCTACGGTTTCCAATCCAGACTTTCCGAAATTTTAGAGGACTTAGATCCAGGTTGGAAGTCCTACGGACTTGGTTTTTTGATCGGACTCGGAAATCCAAAATCTGCACATAAACGTTATTGTATGTTCCTAAGATGGATGGTCCGTAAAGAAGAGCCTGATCTGGGACTATACAAACGGATCCAAACCTCGGAGTTATTATTTCCGTTAGATACTCATATAAATCGTCTTTCCAATATTTTGGGAATTACCGAAAGAAGGACTTCCGATCTCAAAAAATCAAGGGAGGTCACAGACTATTTCCAAAAGTTTTATCCCGAAGATCCGTTGAGAATGGACTTCGCTCTTTGTAGGCTTGGGATCTTGCGCAAATGCAAAAGTGTTTATATCGCCGAACTATGCGAGTCTTGCGATCTAAAAGAAGTTTGTAAGATTTACGGGAAAAAAAAGAAGAAAGTTGGTACCGCCACGGAGAATTGAACTCCGGTTACCAGGATGAAAACCTGGTGTCCTAACCACTAGACGATGGCGGCGTTTTATTTAGCTCAAGCCTTGAGTCGTTTGGGATTCGAACCCAAGACCCTCTCATTAAAAGTGAGATGCTCTACCGACTGAGCTAACGACTCGACGTAAGAACACGATATTTTTCGACCCTCTCTGGTCAAACGAATTTCATATAGTTTTTTACTAGTTTCGAGAAGATTCTAAACGCAAAAAAATCCGAAAAAACTTTGTCCGATCTTAAAATCCGGAAGCGATCGTATCTTTTCTGTCCGGTCCTGTAGAGATCAAATCTATACGAACTCCTATCAGTTTTTCCAAAGCACGGATATAATCCTTACAAGCAGAAGGAAGTTTGTCGAATTCTCCGATCCCAGTGATGTCTGTTTTCCAACCAGGGAATTCTTCGTAGATCACTTTTACTTGGTCCAGTCCTTGAGAAGGGAAACAGTCCAATTTTTTGCCGTTCCTTTCGTAAGCTACCGCCACAGGAATTTTATCGTAGGCGGACAGAACATCTATCTTAGTGAGTGCGATGGATGTAAGTCCGTTAATACGAACTGCATGTCTAAGAACTTCCGTATCGAACCAGCCGCAACGTCTAGGTCTTCCGGTAGTAGCGCCGTATTCGGCACCTAAAGTCCTGAGTTGTTCTCCTTCTTCTCCGTGAAGTTCCGTAGGGAAAGGACCTTCTCCTACTCTTGTGGTATAAGCTTTTGTAATTCCGATCACACTTTTTAAATGATGGAATGCAATCCCGGATCCGATGAATGCTCCACCAGTAGTAGGATTGGAACTGGTTACATAAGGATAAGTACCGAAATCAACATCAAGTCCGGTTCCTTGCGCACCTTCTAAGAGTACTTTTTTGCCTGCTTTTAATTGAGATTCCAAATAATAAGGAGTGTTGATGATCTTCTTTTGGATCTTGGAATAGAAATGTTTTACATTCTCTAAGATTTCTTTTGCGGAAATCTCTTCTACGTCGTAGAGTTTTACAAGCTCTCTGTTTTTCTCGTCCACCAGATGTTGTAGTCTGGTTTCGAAATCGTTTTCGAGAAGATCCCCTACTCTTAGACCGATCCTCATCATTTTATCCGCATAACAGATACCGATCCCTTTTTTGGTGGTTCCGATCTTACGATCAGGAGCGCAGGCACTTTCTCTTGCAGAATCTATCAATCCATGGAATGGGAAAAGAAGATGGCATGCATCGCTGATCAGAAGTTTTTCATAAACAGGAAATCCTTCCGCCTGTAGTTTATCACATTCTTCTATAAAGAATGTCGGATCTAAAACGACTCCGTTACCGATCACACAAACGGTTTGGTCGTAAATGATCCCGGAAGGCACCAAGTGAAACACATATTTTTTGCCATGAACCACAACTGTATGCCCAGCATTGGCTCCGCCTTGGTAACGTACTATAATATCCGTATCTTTGGAAAGGTAATCGATTACTTTTGCTTTCCCTTCGTCACCCCATTGGGTTCCGACCACTAATGTTGCGGGCATTGATTATTCCTTAATTCCTGTTTCTTTTTGTATACGATTTCAATTTTTACACGCTCTTCTTTATACCATCAGACCGGTCGTGCATCTTTCAATTTCCAAGTCTGGTCTAATACCGCTTCCAGCGCATCTACATTGATCGCAAATCCGCAGGCGTCTTTTTGAGTTCCGGAGAATAGTTCATATAAATGATCATAAGCCCCTCCGGTTAGAACCGGTTCTGAACTTCCTGACACATAACCTTGGAAAACGAATCCAGTATAATATTCCAAATCCGGAATAAGAGTATAATCCGAACAAAATTCCAAACCGGGAGTTTTGCCGAGTGACCCAATAATTTCCCCCGTTTCGGAGATGATCTTTTGGAAAGAATCGGAAAGTCCTAAAGAAGCAAACTTTTTACCTAGATCTTCCTTATGTGAAACAAATCCTAAACATAAAGATTCCAATACCGGGAAAATCCGGGAAGCGTTTCTACTTTCCAGAAAACGGCGGATCTCCGGAAGATTTTTCCTATATAATAAAAACGACAATTGCCTTTTTTCGGATCTGGAAAGTTCTAATGACTCCAGAACGGAATGAAAAACTCCCACGTTACCGATAACAACGGTTAAAGGCGAACGCAGTTTAATTCCGGAGAATAAACCGGAAATCTCTTTCAAAATTCCTAAAATAGCTGGAGCTCCCGAACCGCCTATATGCTCGGCGCCTACTTGTAGGATCTCTTTTCTAGATCCGCTCTTCCTACCATAGTCTCTGAAAATTTTTCCCTGATAAAAGATACGTTGGTTTTCTTTGCGGTGCGCAAAACCGGCCATACCTTTTACAGCCTGAACGGTCAAATCCGCGCTAGGAGAGATCTCATTTCCATCAGAATCCCTGAATCTGTACAGTGCTGAGGAATCTTCTGCCGACATGGTAAGCAAAAAAGAGGAAGAATAATCGAAAGAAGGTAAAAATACCTCAGAGTATTTGAATTCTTTGAGCTTGGAACCGAAGGAATTTAAAAGTTCCCTTCTTTCCGAACTCTCGTTCGGTCCAAAAAAATGAAATCCGTCCGGGATCCATTTTTTCTCACTAAACTCTGGAGGATTATGTGTCATCTGTTCTTTACGAAAAGCCCCAAAGAACAGTTCCTTTTGCCTAGGGTAGAATTCAAATCGTTTTTCCCAAAAAATAGAATGACAATAAGCCTTCCAAGGATAGAAAGTATTCTCCGGAAATCGCGTATCGAACCTTAAAGTTCGAGCTCTAAGCACCGAAACCAGATTAACCGCAAGACCCTAGACAGAGACGTATCATGGCAGAAAAAGAACAATCCGTCGGAAGATGGCAGAAGGAATTCTTCGAGAACATTCATTTATTCAAAAGATCAGGAATGAGTGAAGAAGAAGCAAAAAAGATACTTCAGAAATTTCTTTATCTTTGTTCCGTAACTCCAATGCCTCCGGTCATGGACGTTTTTAAAGATCCATCTTCATTGGAAAGGATCGGGGTTTACACCCCTCCGGAAAAGAAGGCCAGGGAATTCATGATCGAATTCCTTTCCCCTATCATGAAATTTTTTACGGTAGAAGGGATCGAAAATCTAGCGGCCGTAAAACCTTTGATCGGAAAATACCCGGTTACCTTGATCTCCAATCACCTCAGCCATTTGGATGCACCTGCAATCTTCCAACTATTATATCATGCCTCTCCGGAAGGGAGAGAAGTAGCGGAACAATTGGTGTTCATAGCAGGACGTTTAGCGTATGAGCCTGATTTTACCAGACTAGGGCTGTATATGTTCGGTACTCTTTTGGTCTGCTCTAAGAGAGACATGGCGGATAACCCAAGTCTTTCCGACGTGATGACCAAAATTAATATGAGAGCGTTCCGACATTCTCAAAAACTGCAACAAGAAGGAAAAATCGCCGCGATCTTTCCGGAAGGAACCAGATCCAGAGACGGAAGACTAATGCCTTTTGTGGACACAGTCTATCACTACGTTGCAAACAAGGTCATTCTTCCGATCTCATTGGAGAAAACGGACAAAATCCTTCCTACCACAAGTTTACTCTTCAACCAGGTGGCAGGAAAACTTACCATAGGCAAACCTGTGTTAGTTGGAGAATTATCTAAAAAGGAAATGGCACATTTCCCTAAAGATATCGAACATCTTCCATTCCCGGAACATGGGGACAAAAAACAATTCCTGATAGATAACCTTGCCTTGCTTGTAGGACAAAACCTGAACAAACACCAGCATGGCATATACAGGAACTTGTATAGTGCGGATGCAAGGGACGAAAACAAACTCATCAAGGTGCCAAAAGAACCTAAAGAGAAGGTTGTAGTGATTGGGAATAGCAGTATGGGAATTGCTATAGCAACCGTTTTAGCAAATAAAGACGTAAACGTTTTAGTCTATCATCCTGACAAAGAATACACTTCTCAATCAAACGCAGAAAGAAGAGATCTTAGAACTTATTCTCTCTACAAACTTCCTCCGAACCTGGTATTTACTTCCGATCCGGAAGAATTAAAAACTGCAACTTTGTTTATCCAAGGAACCAACCCTTGGGAACTTCATACGATCTATCCCGATCTTCAATCTTATCTTTCTAAGAATAAGGCTCCATTCTTCAATATTATCAAAGGATTTACAAGCGCGGGTTTGATCCTGGACGATCTGCAACATGGATTAGGGATCGAAGACGATAGGATCGGAGTGATCTCCGGCGCCTCTTATCCGGATCAGATCATGGAGAGAAAAATTTCGGGATTTGAGATTGCGGCGGTGAACGAGAGTCTCATACCTCGTATTCAAAAATTATTAACTACAGGTTACATTTTCCCAAGACCTGCTATCATTCCGACAGATGTAAAAGGAGTCCAGTTAGGCGGTGCTCTCAAAACGATTTACGCTCTAGTAATGGGGATTGTAGAAGGTTATTTCCAACAGACGCTGGGCGGGAACGTGGACAATTCGCTCTTCCATCTTTCCAATCGTTTCTTTAACGAGATGGTAAAAGTAGGCGTAAGCATGGGAGGAAAACCCGAAACGTTCCAAGGACTCTCCGGATTGACCGACTTTATGTTATCCTGTTTCGGAACGGATGCAAAAGACAGAAAGACCGGCTACGACATCGCAAACGGGCATCCTTCCGAAAAAATGTCTAACGGATTCTATGGACTAAAAGTCATGCCGAACCTAATGAAAATAGATCCGAACGAAGTGCCGATCATGTATGCTGCTTACGAAGTAGTCATCAATAAAAAAGACGTTCGTAAAGTTGCAGAAGCGATGGAAGAAAGGCTGTCGAGAGTTTAAAACTCTCGTCAGTCGCCTGCAACGAAGATAGTCAGTTTCCACTGATCCTTTTTGAAGGAGAAGAACGCTCTATAATCCACGGAGCTTCTTAAGTATGTATCACATACGTAACCGCTTTTTCCGGAAGCTAGACATACCTTCTTCCAAACACAGGATTTAGACTCGATCGCATCTTCAGTATCCAATTTCACAATTTGATAACTTAGATTATCGATCACCTTAGAATTTATATCTGCACTTTCTCTGATATTTACGTTCTTTCCACTGATCCAAGAATATTCAAATGCATCCAGATTTTCAGGAAACTTAGAATATATCGTGGGGGAAGTAAACTGCTCGGGATCTGATTGAACAATCCCAAAACGTAATGTGTTTTGGAGAGCGGCCCAGATTTCCGACTTTTCCGGATTTTTATCCAATCCCCATTCTTTCCAAAAACCTTTTTTGCCAGAATCAGCGCCAAAGCTGAATTTAATCTCCGGATCTATTATCTTATTTAAAAATTTGGAATCCTTAGATCCTAATGCCTTATCTAACTCCTTTTTGAATTCCGAAAAACTTCTGTTCTTAGAGGATTCGTCCGTAGGAATAATAGTATATTCTTGGAATTTTTTACAAGGTTCCGCGTAGGCGAAAGAGAAGGAGATAAAGGTCAAACAAAGGATCGTTAAAAAAGATTTCATTCTCTTTTCCAACAATCCTTCTGCTTTGTTTTTCCTACAAAAAAATTTTACTTTGTTACGAAACTTGTGCGAATTAAGCAACGAAGCGGCTTTATCGTCCGTTTACGAAAATTTCCAGAAGTCCTTCCGACAATGCTTCGATCTCGGAAGCTCTTTCTTTCAGAAGTCGGAATGTTTTTTGTAATGCGATTTCCATTTCTTCTTTAGGAACTCCGAATGTGGTCAGCCCCAATTGGATCACAGTTGCCATCATTCTAAGCCTGTCTATTTTTCCGGAATGCACCATTTCTTCCAAAAGGCTTTGGAATACTCCTCTGAAGGCCAAAGTACGGATCAGATATTCTTGTTCGTCGAACTGAGGATTATATTTTTCGAATAGGATCTTGCTTCTATGAGAACCTCGGTTTCCTATCATATCGGTCACACCTTGGGTCTTATAAGCTGCCAAGTATGTTTCCGCAATGGTAAGTTTTTTCTGGCAAAGATAGAACTGTAACCCTACCTCCATTGCAAAAACCAAAGGAGGATCCATTTCGCCTACTAGACGTTCGGCGGTTTCGCCCGCCTCGTTGAATACTTCTCCTGCTATTGCGAGAAGTATCTCTTCCTTATTCTTGAAAAAATGATATAGACTTCCTGTAGTGATCTCTGCTTCCTCGATGATCCTACGTATGGTCGCCTTTTCATATCCTTCGCTTACGAAAAGTTTTCGGGATACTTCTAAAATTTTAGCCCGAACTCGATTGGACTGCTCTATTCTCTTCATCTGTTGACACCCTGCTGGAACGAAACCTATACATTTCGCATAAGGAATCCCTTATGGGATAAACTCGTTCCTTTTTATTTATTTGTATTTAAAATTGCGTAATGCGCCTTGTTAGCCTCGTATAATTTTTTGAATACGGAAAAATTCCGATCGTATACTAATTTATTCGCGGGATTCGGATTCCATCTTTGTTTGCTCGGTATTAGATTTTTGATCTCTCCGAAAGAATGAATTTTACCTAATCCTAATGCAGCTATCGCAGCTGCTCCGGTCGCTCCCGCATTTTGGGGATGATCTATAGTTTCTATCGTTCTACCGGTAATATCCGCTAAGATTTGGCAAATGATAGGAGAACGTGCAACTCCACCCACAAATCGGATCGTAGAAGAAGCTGGAACTTTTGCGTGAGATAATTCCAAGATCCAACGTTTATGAAAGGATATACCTTCGATCACGGAGCGGATGAGTTTTCTTTTTCCGGTATCCAGACCGATATTGAAGAACATTCCTCTTGCTGCAGGATCTTCGAAAGGACAGCGGTTCCCGTGCAGCCAAGGAGTAAAAATGACTCCGTCACTTCCCGCTGGGGTATCTTTAATGGATTCGAATAAGAATGCAAAGAGGCTTTCGTGGACCGCGTCCTCTCCTTCTGTTACATTCTTTTTTTCTAAATAAACATCTATCTCGTCCAAGGCGAGATGGTCTTTTACCCATTGCAGACATTTGCCGGAAGTTTCCTGTTCTCCGAAATAATTATAATAACCTGCTCTTGCACCTACGATAGACGCAATCCTTGCATTGATATCCACTGTTCTTTTTTTAGTTACGGTTGAGACCCAACCGGAAGTCCCCGCATATATGTGAGTGTCCCCTTCTTTCACCGAGCCAGCTCCGATCCCGATCAGGGTTGCATCTCCGCCTCCTCCGAAAACCGCGGTTCCTTCCTTTAGTCCCAGCTCTTTTGCGGCAGTTTCAGTCAGACCACCGATCAAATCTGTGGACTCTATTAGATCAGGAAGATGTTCCGGACGAACTCCGAACATTTTACATAGCCCTTTATGCCAGCGAGTTTTACCCGGACGTGAATCATATAAGAAAGTAGCAAATGCGGAATCCAAAGTCATGGTTGCTCTGCCAGTGCATCTAGTGGTTAGATAGTCTTTCACATCCAACCACTTGTGAACTCTTGCGAATTTTTCCGCCTCTTTTGCCTCGACCCATTTATATTTCCATAATGGATCTTTTACACTTCCTGCAACCGCTCCAGTAATCTGCAAAGAACGAAGAAGTTTATACGCATTCAATCCTTCTATTTTGATCCCGTGTTCTATTCCCTTCTTCATTTGTTCACGAGCTCGTTGGTCCATATAGCTCATTGCAGGACGTACCGGTTTTAGATCTTTATCTACGAGAACGAGACCTTGCATTTGAGAACAGAATGAGATCCCACGGATTTCTGCTGGATCTAGTTTGGTCTCCTTTACGACTTGAGCAGTGGTATCTCTCATTGAATTCCACCAATCGTCGGGATCCTGTTCCACTCCCCCACCTTCTAAAAGTGTAAGTCCATATTCTTGGGATGCAGAATGTACGAGAGTAAGCCTGTCACCTATTTCAAATAGGCAAGTTTTGGTCCCGGTAGTTCCTATATCGTAAGCCAAAACATAGACTTTTGATTTCATGCAGTAGATCCTCCGAGCCCAGTTGTGAATTCCGCTCGATGAGTGAGTGCTCACTCATCAGGAGATTGGAAAGAGCCTCAAAAAGGGCAATCCTTTTTTCTAAAATGAGAAGGCGGTTATATTGGATTGTCCTTTCATGTCAATAGAATCGCGGTAACCAACGCGACAGAGATGCGCAGGTCTTTAGTCCGGGCTTGGCCCGGATGAGCGCGACTGCGCGAAACCGGAGCAGCGCGGCCCGAACGCAGTGAGCGGGTCGCCAAAGCCACTCTTATAAAGATTATCTACCTATGATCCCTTCCGCTTCCGGTTTGAATCTGTAGATATAATAAGGTCCTTTACTCAAGATAGTGCTATCCGTTTGTAAGAATACTTCGTTTAATGCGCTGCAAGTTAAATACATGTACCCGTCTGGAGCATAGCTAAATCCGTCAGGCCAACGGAAACTCGGATCCTTAAATAGTGTTGTGATCTTTTTATCCGGATCGATCAGGTTGACTGCAGAATGTTCCGCATCAGTCACATAGATATTTCCGCTCTTATCGATGCTAATACCGTCACTCATTGATTTTAAAGAATATTGTTCTACTTGCGCAGCGAGCTGAGCCGCAGTGATCGTAGAATCTCTAAGAACACTTGTCTTAGCACGATATAACTCTCCAGAAGTGAAAGGAGCAAAATATAACCATTCCCTATTTTGATCCAAAGCGATGGAATCCGCATTAAATATGATCGAAACTCCTGCTACCTGAAAAGGAGACCCGTTCACAACGATCTCGTTCCTTTCTCCAACAACGGAAACATGGTCTTTCAAGAGGCGCCTTGCTTTTTTGTTCGCGATATCATAAACAACTAAACCTGGATCCGGGATCAAAGGACTTGTATCCGTGATAAAGATGGTTTCGGCGACAGTATCGATCTGCATATCATTGAACAAAGAATCCTTTGGAGCGATCGAAATAGGAAATTCATACTCGTGGATGATAGCCCCAGTCTCTATATCGAATGCGTAAACCTTAGGTCTTGTTAGGCCTAGATTCCCATAATCCAAGGTCCAAAGCCGATTCTTATCATCCACTCGTACCGAAAGAACTGTGTTGAAATTTTTCTGAAAGTTTTGGTTCGGAAATGGAAGGACCTGACCGTTCTTTAACTCTGCAACTTTGATTGGAGGAGTTCCCTGGGGGAAAAAAGAGAAAAAGATCCTTCCGGATGCGGATATACTGATATTGCCGGGAGGGCGATCCAATTGGATCACTTTTTCCAAAGAAGTATTCGGATACTTGGGTAACGTTGTCCTATCTTCTAAATTTCCTGTTTCACATTTTACAATGGCGGAAACCAATGCAAAGACTATAGCCCATTTTTTTAACATAAAATTTTCTCCACTGCCTTATATCTTAAGGCAAAAAAGAAAACGGTCGTCCGCATTGTTTAAGTCGAACGTCCGAATTTAAGAAGTCGGTCCTTCATTAAAAATCGAAACTTACAACTTTCTTATTTCTTAAAGTACTAGGACTAACGATTGAGTGTAAAAGAACGAGATTATAGGATCGAATTACCTTGCACTTATATGCGTCTTACATTTTGAAAAATCACTTATTCGCATAATATTGAGGTCGTTATAATTAGAAACTAAAATCAGATGTACTTCCTATTCCAAAATTATAATTTGCTTGGAACTAGAACATATACCTCTTATACTGTCATTGTTACTTCCGAGCTTATTGTAATGACTCCTCGGACATAAGTGATGCGAACAATTATCTTTCACTATTTAAATAATAACGGGGCGTTCTATGCGTGAAAACCAAGTAAAGGTATACGGCTACAGATGGGTGATTCTTGGTCTATACGCACTAATTACGGCGATTATCCAAATCCAATGGCTGACTTTTGCGCCTATAGCCAGAGAAGCTAAAGTGTTTTACGACGTATCAAGCATTCAGATAGATCTTCTTTCCCTTATCTTTATGGGAGTTTTCGTATTGATGGCGATCCCTGCTTCCTATGTCATCGATACTTACGGAATTAGGATCGGAGTCGGGGTCGGCGCAGCTCTCACAGGAATTTTCTCCTTAAGTAAAGGAGTTTATGCGGATAATTTTAGTATAGTGATAGCTTCTCAAATCGGTTTAGCGATTGCGCAGCCCTTCATATTAAACGCAGTCACAAAAGTCAGTGTACAGTGGTTCCCGATTACGGAAAGAGCCACCGCGGTGGCAATCGGGACCTTGGCACAATTTATAGGCATTATTTTAGTAATGGCAATCACTCCTAGAATGTTAGGAGAAATAAATCCGAATCCTCAAGAGATCCCAGGAATTCTTTTAAATTATGGATTAGTAGCATTGGCTGGAGCGGCTTTATTTTTAGCATTCTTCAAAGAGAAGCCTCCCACTGCTCCCGATAGAGCAAACCTGCAAGATTCCAAATTTAAAGTTTTCGAAGGTTTAAAACATATCTTGAGTCAGAAAGATATGAGAAAGTCCTTACTTCTATTCCTGATCGGATTAGGAGTATTTAATGCAGTTAGCACTTGTATCGATCAGATCTGCGAAACAAAAAATCTGAACATGACCCAGTCGGGTGAAATTGCAGGAATGATGTTAATGTCCGGGATTATCGCTGGCATTTTTGTTCCGTTGATCTCCGATAAAGTCGGCAGAAGACAACCTTTCTTGGTGATCTCAATGGCCGGATTTTTACCCGGAATGTTATTATTCTCCTTAGCGAATGACTATACATTAGTTTTGGCCGGAGCATTCTTGATCGGATTTTTCTTACTTGGGATCGGAGCACCGATCGGATTCCAATATTGTGCGGAGATCACCTCACCTGCACCTGAATCTTCTTCCCAAGGGCTTTTGCTTTGGATCGGTCAGATCTCGGGGATCTTCTTTATTTTAGGACTGAACTTTTTAGGAATCGATCTGTTCTTAAAAATATTTATAGGTCTTGGTGTATTGAACTTAGCTTTGTCTTTCTTACTCAAAGAATCTCCTTTGATGCTTGGAGCAAAAGTACTCTCCAGAAAATAAATAAAAAAAGGTCCGTCGGAATTACTCCGACGGACGGTTTAAGGTTTGCTATTCAATGGATAAAGTCGTTTCAGTATACGATCCGCTTTGCTGAAATCCGTTCCAAAAATTTTCTATAGTCCGCTAAACGGACTTCAGGAGCGAAGAGACTATAGTCCGTTTTAAAAGTATAGGCTATCGATTAGTATCTAGGCCGGGCTTCGAGAGTTTTCGAAGCAAGTTCTTATAATTTTTAGCGTTACGTCTTCCTCTGATCTGGTCGGCGATCATATTCCAGATCAAAGAATTTGGAAGTCTTGGTTCTTTCCCTTCTCCCATTCTTCTGAACTGAAGACGAATTGCAGACATCTTAGAAAGCGAATTTAATGCAGGATTGGAAAGTTTTGGAATTTCTACTGAGACCTTTTCTATCTTTCCGGAAAGCAATCCGTTTACAAAAGTAGGATGAAATGCGAAAGGCGCGGCGATCCCCACTAAATCTGCCGCTTGGGAAACGACTGCTTCCTCCATTACCGATCTGCTTCTGAATCCTCCTGTTACCAACAGCGGGATCTTAGTGACTTCTTTTGCTTTTTTTGCAAAATCCAAGAAGTAAGCTTCTCTTTTGTTGGTGCCTGTGCCTTGCATTGCAGGAGATTCATAATTACCTCCTGATATTTCCAAAAGATCCAAACCGAGCGGCTCCAACATTTTAATGACTTGGATAGAATCGTCTTCTTGGAAACCTCCACCTTGGAAGTCGGCGGAATTCAATTTGACTCCAACTCCGAAATCGGAGCTAACGGAGGATTTGATCCCTTTCAAGACTTCCAAAAGAAATCTGGCCCGATTTTGTAAAGAGCCACCCCATTCATCTTTTCTAATATTGGTTATAGGAGAAAGGAACTGATTCAATAAATATCCGTGAGCGGAATGGACTTCTACCCCGTTGAATCCCGCCTTTTCCGCTATGACTGCGGCATCCACGAACTTTTGGATGAGTATTTTGATCTCTTCCCCGCTTAATTCTCTAGGTACTCCGAAAACTTTGGAGAACATTCTTCCGGGTATATTTACTTTGATCGGAGATGGAGCGACTGGCGTTTCCGAAATGAAGCCGAATGTTTGTCTTCCCGGATGATTGATCTGCATCCAAATTTTGGATCCACCGGACTGACCTATCTCCGCCCATTTTTTTAGAGAAGAAAGATCCATATCTTTTCTTAAGATCACATTTCCCGGACCTGTAAGCCCGTTCAGATCTACCATCACGTTTCCGGTAAGAAGAAGACCCGCGCCTGATTGGGACCATCTTTCATAAAGTTTGAATAATCTTTGGCTCGGAAGAAATTCGGTATCTGAAAGACCTTCTTCCATAGATGCTTTCACAATTCTGTTTTTGAGTATTTGGCCGTTAGGGAGTTTCAGTTCGGCTGAAATTCCTTCCCTGGATAATGCCTGGATCATAAAATTCTCACTCAAGTATTTCCTACCATTTGGTATTTATTGGATCAACCTGGTCAATAAAAATTCCTACCGGTTGGTATTTATTTTTAGGAAATTTGGAGAATTCGTTTGACGGGCGAAGGAAAAATTTAGAAACAGAGGGCAAGGAATGAAACTTAGCAAAGCAAAACCTGGCTGGAAAAAAATGCCGGAGGAGGTCCGAAAGGAATCCATCCTGCAGGCGGCTATGCAATGTTTCTTTAGTAAAGGTTTCGAAAAGACCTCTGTCCAAGATATAGCGGACGCAGCAGGCCTCACAAAGGGTGGGATCTATTTTCATTTCGAAAGTAAAGAAGAGATTAGAGACACACTCATCCAAAACTTTTTGTCCTGGGAAAGATTCGGATTCGAAGAGCCGGAAGTAAAGGCCCTACCCCCTCACTTACGCTTGGTAGAATACTTAGAAAGACTCGCAAATCGTCTAACAGTGGAAGGAAATTGTAGCCCTCGACTGTTTGCAGAAGCCACCGCTTGCGGCGCATTGGAAAAAGAAATATTAAGTTTTTATGATTCTTTAGAAAAACTTTTCGCTAAAACGATAAAGGAATCTCAAGAAAACGGCAAGATCAGGGCCGATCTTTCTCCGGAACTTTCTGCGAGGACCTTACTTGCACTTTTTGACGGCCTACAGATCCAATCGGATATTTCCAATAAGAGAGCTTTGCAGACCGTAGGAAGAGAAGTTTTAAAAGTATTTTTTAAATCTATGTTGTTCCTTCCTCAGGACAACTGCGAGATTTAAAGTCTGATTTAGCCCGGCAAGTCGCTCAAACCTTGATCGGAAGATAAATGCTCACTAACAAGAATGCCAAAGAAATTAGGATCGCCATAAGCGGCCTGATAATCCGATAAAATTTCCAAAGTCTCAATTTGTATTTTTGATTCTTCATCTCTATGTATTAGAGAACAAATGAAGAATGTAAGACTTACAATTTTGGCAAAATTTTTAGGATCCCTTAAGTGAGGGATATCGGCTTACGAATTAGATTATTTTAATTCTTTATGTCTTTTTTTGATCCAGAGTCCGTAAACAATCCCGACACAAAATCCGGATACGATTACTATGATCAGAATTGGGTCCATCTTCTTCCCAGATTTATTTTAGATCTAGGTTTTACAAGAGTTTACTTGTTTTTGCTAGTTACGGAAGTAATTTGAAGAGACACTCCGGCAACTTTTAAGTAAGTCCAATCAGTAGTTAAAGTGGGAGAGATATCAGTAGTCCCGATAGAACCTCCATCCCCTACAACTACCAGTCTATCTAGTTTAGTACTATAAGTCGCGGACATCCAGTCTTGGTAAGCACTTGTGGTTCCGCAGGCATCCAATGTATTTACCGTTGTCCAAGAGGTTCCTTGGTTGGATGAGTATGCCCATTTGCAGGAATTTCCGAAACTATATATGTTCCCAGACTCATCACTTGCAAATCCATTGGGTCGATTATTCGCCCCAAAACCGATCGCAACTGACGCAGGCCAGACTCCACTCGCATTCATTTTAGAACTTACCGCTATTGAATCGGCTGCTCTCATTCCAAATACCAAAAGTGAATTTGCCCTAGACACGAAGAACTGGAATGAATATTGATCGTATACGGTAGTATTCGGAGGAGCATATGTCAAAGATTCCAATGCATTACCGCCGCCATATGGAGGAAAACCCGGCATGTCAGAAGTAGAAGTGCTCGGATTATATTCTAAGGTCGCCGAATAAGACCCGCCTTCTTGAGCGCAGTACAGAGTATCATTATGGAACATGACCAAACATGATCCATTCACCGTTCCATATTCCGTTTCCGGAATATCTTCCATTACGGTCCAAGTCTTTCCATTTGTACTTTGGATCATGTATAATTGGTCTGCGCTTGAATTCGAGCCAAACTTAGTACCGGCTGCTACAAATTTTTTTACTCCACCGACCCTTCCGTAAGAAATAGATCTAAGCGGTAAATTTCCTTGGGATGGAAATACGCTACTATTCGGACAAGGGATCCTAGTCCAAGTTGTTCCGTTTGGACTTGTCCAAAGCCCGCAGTTATTTGTTCGAGTTTCGAATGAAGCGGAGAGAGTCCCAACAGCTACATATAATCCATTACCATAAGTTACCGAATATAAAGTTCCTCCGGAACAATCAGGAAACACGGAAGAACCGGAGGCGACGGCCCATTCGACTCCATCTTCACTTGTCCACAGGGAGCAAGCAAGCCCCACAGCTACAAACTCATTACCGTTCTCGGTAGGTTGGAGTTGATTTGATAATGTCAGATCCAAGGAAAGACCCACTAAGGATTGGGAAGCATCTATATTCACTTCCTTTGCTTGGTTACAATATAAGATCTGAAAGATACTTAGTAATAGAACGATACGTTTCATACGGGCCTTTTACTTAATAACAAATTTCCATAAAATCTTTCCCATCTTTTTTGGGATATCAACCGTTTGATTATGTAGAATTCTCTAGGATTTTTCTAGTTAGTTTAGGGTTCCAACTTATAATCAGGTTCTAAAATACGCGGACAATTGCTGAAAATTGTCCCTAAATAATGTCTGGCCAAAGAATGAAATAGCCACTCTCCCGCTGTATTTTGCACTTCCGCAGAACCGATTTCCGAAAAACCGTTTTTCTGAAAAAAAGAATCTAAGCTCCAATCCTCTTCTCCGGGTATTACCTGTACTTTTAACATAGCGTAGAAGCTGCCGGAATCAGGATCGAATCTAAATACGATGGATCTGCCACCTAATGGATTTCTAATGGAAAAGGTAGCCCATTTTGCTTTAGGTCCGGCTCCTTCCGATTTTAGATCATACAATTCATATTGTAAATCTTTCTCATCTCCAAAAAACTCATGAAAAGCGGAACGAAACGCTTCTCCGAATTCTAATTCAGTTGGGAAATAAGAATCTTCCGAGGGATCCATAGTACTGATTCTTGGAAGGTAGTATTCGCCATCAAGTTTTTAGAGAAATGGATCTTAGAAAATGAACGAGATGGTAGTCTTTTTCGATATTCCGACCGAAATAAAAAGTATGGGTCGGAAAAAATCTAGGATCTATGTACTACAGATTTTTTTCCTAATTGTACTAAGTGGGATTTATATCTTATCCATACCTATACTTTCCAAAGATCTTTCCGGAATTTACAAAGAATACCTAGTCCAAGATTTTGAAACCGAAATCTTCGGAGAAGAAAACGTAAAGGCAAAATTAGGTCCTGATTTCAGTCCGGAAGTAAGGATCTCTACCGTATTTAGAACTCCGGAAAGAGAATCGGAAAAATCCTTGTATGTGGAACTTAGTGCGGAAAAAAACCAATCTTTCCAGATCCTATTTAAGAAGCCTTGGTCATCCCAAGAATTCGTAAAGGAGTTTAAGTTCCATGTATACGCGAACGATGGTGGAGGTTCTCTTTTTATTTTAGTCCGAGATTCGACTTTGGATCAGAAAAAGATCTTACTCACACATTTTAATTTTTCCGGTTGGAAAGTTTTATCTTTGGACATCACTCGTAAAGTAAGACAAGATGATCTGGTCACTCATAAAAACTCGGAACTTGTATTCTTGGGATTTTTATACGAAGCTCCTTTCGAAAGAAAAAGAGGCACAAGAGAAGTTTTTGTGATAGATGATATTCTCGCTAAAACAAGGCCCAAATACCTTTTGTTTCCCGGCGAAAAAGCATTAATAAAATAATCGCTCCCCTCCAGAAACCTGAATGGATGATTAAAATTTTCTATTCTAGGTCTGCGAGCCCAATATCTTTTCTGGCCGGGTAGGAATTTCTTCTTCTTTCAAAATATTCCCAGTCTTGATTTTTCCAAGAGTCTCTAAGATTTCGATCCTCTTCTATTAAGAAAGTTTCCGTAGATATCGGTTGATCCGGTTTCAAAAATTCGGAAAGCGGAGGTAGCTTGTCTTCCTTATATAATATACATAATTTCTCTGCGAGTCTGTAAGTTCCGAGTAATCTTCCCAGTTGACTATAACCTGCAATATGAGGAGTAAAGATAGAATTTTCCAAACTCACCATTTGTTCTGCGATCTTTCCTTTAGGAGGTTCCGGATAAAAAACATCCATTACCTTGTATAAATCCTTTCGATCCAAAATAGTTTGGAAGGTTTCTTCCGACCAAACCTCTCCTCTACTTGTGTTCAGCAGAAGTGTACCTTCTTTCAATTTGGAAATTTTATCTTTATCCAATAAATTCACCGTTGGATAAGGACCGGCGGCAGTGAGTGGAACGTGCAGACTGACAATCGAACATTTCAATATCTCATCTAAAGGTCGAGAGCGATCCTTGAGGAACGGGTCGTTATAGATATAGGAGATCTTCTTCTCTTCCAAAATTTTTGCGAACTTCTTGCCTGTATTGCCGAAACCGATGATGCCCACATTCTTCTTTCTCAATTCTTCTTCCGAAAAAAAATGAAGTAAGGATACCCAGCAATATTCCGAAACCGAACCTGCATTGCTTCCAGGCGAATTAATGAATACACGGGATTCTTTTTTAAGGTCCGAAAAATTCACATGATCTGTTCCGGAACTTACTGTGGCGAAAATTTTTACACTAGGGAACTTAAGACAGGTCTCTTGATTTATCTTGAGCCTTGTATTTGCGATCAATACGGTAGGTTTAAACTTTTCGATCTCTTCCGGAGATTTAGCAGGATAAGATCTCACGTCTAAGTTCCGGAAATGGGAAAAAATTTCAGAAGCACCGACGGTTCCTTCCGGATAAAAAAGAATAGGAAGAGACATGAAGGAATCTTTTAAAAAAGGACCTGAATCGCCAATTTATTTTCCGTAAAAACTCTTGCCTTCTCGCGCCCGATGAATAGCTTCAATTCTTTCCAACCGGTAAATATTTCAAATGTTAGAACGATTAAAAGAAATCCCCCCGAAAATCTGGCTTTTTGCCGCTGGTTTTTTCATCCTTATAGTATTGATCATATTCCTTCTCTGGGAACCCGGCTCAACCGGCAAAGACTTCGGTTTTGATGGAGGAGATTCTCCAGGCTTTACCGTAACCCAAAACGAGAATGGAGAATGGATCATCAATCCTGAGATCGTAGCGACTTCTCGCGAATTATACAAAGACGGCCAATGGTTGAGTTACGACGAGATCCTGAAATACGCTGCAAATGGAGAGTTGGATCTTGTATCTTCTCTTTGGGAATTGAGAAGGAAATGTCCTGCGGATTATACCCCGGACCAATGTAACGAAATAGTAAAAGCATTTATCTTGGAACAGTATCCAGGAGCGGATGGAGAAAGACTCGTCGGTCTTTTTAGAAAATACCTTTCTTACGAAATGGTATTAAGAGAATTCGAACAACCTAGAGGCAAAAGCCAAGAAGAAATTTACGAAATCATAAAGAAGAAGAGAAGAGAACTTTTTTCCGACCAAGATGCTAAGTTGATCTTCGGATTGGAAGAAGCGGAGAAGGATTTCCAATTCGGTTACGACAGGTTCCTGAACGAGGTCAAAAATCTTCCCGGAGACAAGAAACTTGCAAGATACGAAGAATATCGCAAGGGAGTTTACGGAAATTATTATAATACGATCTATAAAAGAGAACCTAAGTTCAATAAATACGAAACAGAACTTTATTTCAAGGAAACCGACCTAAACAAATTATCCGCAGCAGAAAGAGATCCGCAAATCCGTTCGATCCGAGAAAAATATTTCGGAAAAGACGGAGCGGATAGGATCGAAAAAGTCTTAAAAGAAATAGATGCTGAAAAGAAGAAGGAAGAACAAACCGCTACGGAAGAGCAAAATTGGCTAAAAGCCCACCCTACTGCAAGACCTGAAGAAAAAGAAAAAGCTCTAAACGAGATCAGAGTTAAAATTTTAGGCCAAGAAGAAGCAGAGGCTTACGCTAGAAGAAAAGCCTTAGAAGAAGACCAAAGACGTTTACAAGGCAAATGATCCGGTTTTCCAGAAATCCGGTCCGTCCATTTTTATGCCTGATCGGAATTGCATCCGGAATCCTTTTCGGAATGGAGCCCTTTGCGTTTTTTCCTGCGGGAGGGCTCTCCGCATTCTGCACCTATCTTCTATTTTTAGAATTAAAAGAATGGAAATTTAGGTCGGCGATCTTCTGGCTTTTGGGACTTTCTCAGATCATTAATTTGATCGTATTCTATTGGATCCCCTCCTCTATTTCCGCAATCTCCGGAGCAGGGGCGATCGTTTCCTGGACGCTATTTTTGGTTTATGGGATATTCTCTCATTGTAAGCTTATCGTTTTTTACCTAGGATGGAATTTTAGTTTATTATTATATAATAAATACATTAATTCTCCGGAAAGATCCGCCGTATTCGGCTGGGTAATTTTTCCGATTTGGGGAGTTCTTTCCGATCTGATGATGCCCCAACTATTCCCTTGGTATTGGGGGAATTTAGCGGAAGGCAATTTATCCTTTTCTCAGATCGCATCTTGGGCAGGCATATTTGGAGTAGGTTTTTTTCTACTTTTAGGAACCTCCTCTTTAGCATTGGTCAGGAAACCTTTCGGACAAAGATACGGGATTGCGGGTATCCTTGTTTTCGGGATTGTTTGGACCTTAGGAGGTTTTAGGCTTTATTCCGCTCCGGATTATACTGTTCCAAATTCCACTCCTGCTATAGAAGATGGGATCTTAAAACTTTCAGGCGTTCTAATACAACCCAATACTAGTCCTGGCAAAAGAGAACTGGCCGAAAATCCTGAATTTGTAGGACAAACGATCAGCACAAGTTTAGAGTTAGGACTTCTTTCTTCTCTGGAAACATCTCCTCCTCCCGACCTTTTATTTTTGCCGGAATCCGCTGTCCCGTTTCACGGAACCATTCCGAATGAGAATCCCGGACAAGGAGTGTATTCTTCCACATTCCATGGCGCTCTAATGTATCTAACGTATAAATCTGGCGCGGACATTTTATACAACGAGTTGAACCGTTTTCCCGAAGGTTTAAAAAACCAAGTTACACTTCTATCTTCTTCCAATGGAGAAGTTGTGCGTTACGACAAGAGGAGATTGCTTGCTTTCGGTGAATATATCCCTTTAGAATCCGTATTTCCTTTTTTGAGAAAATTATTTAAGGAAACTTCCTTTTATATCACAGGCGGAGATCCTAAACCTCTTATCGGGAATCGTTCTTTGAGAAGGGAAAGAATGCCTTCCTTACCTACGGAACAAGAAACTCCTTTGATCCAAAATCCTGATCATTTTCGTCCAATTTTAGCAAGCTCCGGCAAGGAGGAAAATGTTTCCTACCAGATCCTTCCTTTGATCTGTTATGAGGCGATGTTTCCTGATTTAGTTAGAGAATCCGTAAAATTCGCTTCCAAGGACACATATACTTTTTTCGCAAATCCTACAAATGATTCTTGGTTCTCTTCCGAGGTAGAAGCCTGGCAACATGGAGGAGCAGTCCGATTTAGAGCGATTGAATTCGGACTCACCTTGGTGAGGCCCGCTGTCACAGGGATTTCTTTCGCAGTAGATCCTTACGGCAGAAGTTTAAATCATCCCACTAAGTACGGAGAAAAAGACACGAGATCCTTTTTACTTCCCGCCACAATGTTGAAAGAAGGAGGGAATACATTCTATTCCGAATACGGAAATTTTCCTTTTTATATTTATACTATTCTGGCATTCACGTTATTCTTCCTTGTAGGAAAAAAGGCTTTTTTCAAAACTAAGGGTTAACTCCAAGGGGGATCATTGTTAGAACATACATTCTGCCATCTTCCTGGGATCGATGTAATCGAAGAGGGAAAACTCTGGGACCAAGGAATTCTTCATTGGAACGAATTCAGAGAAGTATTAAAAGAAAAAGTAAAGTCTCCCTCCGATATGCATTCCAGGCTACTATTGGACTCTCTGGACTTTTCTAGAAAGGAAATGGATAGAAAGAATTGGGATTATTTTTTCTTCGCATTACCCAACCAACAAAAATGGAGGTTATTCCCGATCATCCGTGAGAATCTTCTCTACTTGGATATCGAGACTTCCGGATTAGGAAGCGGGGATTTTGTGACCGTTGTCGGAACTTACGACGGCAATGAATTCAAAACATATTTGAGAGGAAGGAACATGGATGATTTTCCGGAAGAACTTTCCAACTCCCATGTTTTTGTCACTTATAACGGTGCTGCGTTCGATGTTCCTTTTTTAGAAAAGGAATTCGGTAGAAAATTCAAGAATCGTCATTTGGATCTAATGTATATTCTCAGAAGTTTAGGGATCAAAGGCGGCTTGAAAGGGTGCGAGAAAGCATTAGGCATTAAAAGGGACCTTCCTTACGAAGTGAACGGTGCCGACGCAGTTAGATTATGGTGGCAATACGTTCAGTACGACGACCAAGACGCATTAGACCTTCTTTTAAAGTATAATAAAGAAGACGTAGTTAACCTGGAACTTTTGTTTATCAAAGCTTATAACTTGAAGATCAAAGAAACTCGCTTTTTCGGGGAAGTTATCCCGGAGATTTGAGACACAGAGATCAAAGGAGACACAGGGAGGGTTCACGCAGAGCCGCGGAGGAGAGTTCGTATAAATTATTTTTTAAAAACTCTCTGCGTCTTAGCGCCTCTGCGTGCCCAATTTTTACGATTCTTTATTTACTCTGCGGCTCCGGCTCCGCGATCCAGCGGTAGGTCTCGTAAGGAGGTTCCGTTTCTATAATTTCTACCCAGCCTTTGTCTATGAACTTGCGTACCATAGAATGTAAGATTGCCATTGCAGTATTATAATATCCTGAATTAGCAACCTTCTCCCCCATAGCTTCTAGAGTTAGAGCGGAAAGATCGTATTCTTTTTCTTTAAGTCTGCGGATTACGCCTCTTTCCAAGATCTGTAATGTTTTATGAAGAAGTTTGATTGCCTTTTGTGGAGATTCAGGTTCCGGTCCGTGGGCAGGCAATAATCTGCGAATGCTCATCTTGGAGATCCTTTCCAAGGAACGGTAATAATCCTCTAGATTTCCGTCTATCTCCGCATAAATAGAAGAGATGTTTTGTAGGACTAAGTCTCCTGTAAAAAATATATTCTCTTCTAGGATATAAGGAGTGAGATGCCAAAGATTATGACCAGGTGTATGTAAAAAACCTATATCTCTCCCGCCGGCGTGGATCACGTCTCCTTCTACCAACTCTATATCGAATTTTAGGATCGGATCGATACGAGTCCCTCTACTTAATGTATTTCTTAAGTTTAGGTTCCCTTCTTCTATTCTTGTTAGTTCCCTTTTACGATCTTCAGGAATCCGGTGGCCCTTGTACACCAATCGTTTAGAGGCTCTGTTGAACATCTCCACATGCTCTAGATAATTTCCGATGCCGGAAGCCATTCCTTTCATTGCGTAAAGTTTTGCATCCGTATAATACCTGATCGTAAGAACCGCACTGAGATGATCTAAATGATTATGAGTGTAAAATATATGTTTGATCTTACCTAAGCTGAGACCGATCTTTCGAAGCGCCCTTTGGAGCATTCCTAAATTGGCAAGATAGCCTGAATCTATAAGCGCAGGTTCTCCATCTGGTAGAATATAAATATTATTGGGCGCATAAAACGGCTGAGGTATCTCCGTTTTATAAATTCCGTCCCCGATCTCTTTTACGTCTGGAATTGAGTCATAGTGATATATTTTCAAACTCGAATTCTCCCTTGGCTAAATCGATCTGTCTGATCCGTCTTCTAGGAAAATAGGCGACTCCTTTCTCTGCAAGCTTCTAAATTTCCTTTTCGGATATACTCGGATAGAATTCTGATCGAATCCAAATTTTCCTCTGCTTCTTCCCCGAGAATTCGTTTAATATGTTTTGTTTCGAACGAAGAAAGTTTACCGTCGAAGGAACATGCGATACATAATAACCGCAAGCAGGCCCTCTTTTCTTCCTTAGATAATTTTGCGACCAAACTTCCGAACGTATCCAGATCATCCAAAGATCCGTTTTGGGAATTCGAGCCGAATCCTTTATGCATTTTTATCAGCATGTATTCCAGATTAGGATGGAATATTTGGGTGAATACGACCGAGTTCCCGACAGCAGCTAAGAATGCAATCTTCCCTTCTTTGCTGAGCTTATCTCTGTTCTTTAATATTTCGTCAGTGACCTCTTTTGCGATTATCCTAGAAAGCAATCTGATCCTTAGTTCTTTTAAGATCAAATACATGACTACCCCGTCCCAGATCGCAGTGATAGGAGCGGCTATATAGTCCGCATAAACTCTTAATGAGTTTCTTGCTAAAATTTTTCGAAGTACGATCTTAGCGATCAGGTTTGAGAGTAAAACTTTGGTCTTATAAAAGAATGTTCGTATGAGCAAACTCCTTTTATCGGTGAGTCGTAAAGGATCTATTCCTAATAGTTTTAGATCCGGATCCGGAATTTCCAAAGCCATTCTGGAAAGTAAGTTCTCATTTCTAGTGACTAGGTCGGGATCTTCTTCCAATTGGATGCCGGAAAGTTTTGTGAGTTTATACGCGGCCCATAATCCTAATTTATAAAGCAAATAAAACTCTACGATGGTTCCAATAGCGAGAGCTGCGCCTGCATAACTCCATTTTTCAATAAACGCAGGAGAGAATGTTTCGGGCGATTCCGGAAAAAATTTCTCCACTAAGATTATAAAATAGGTCGTCCAAAATCCGATCTGCAACCCTAAGAAAGAAGCCCAATGTATAATTCTAGTACTTTTAGGGAAGAAGTCCTGGCTTGGACCTAGAGTCTTTTCTTCTTCCTTCTCCGCATTGACATAATTCCGGAGAATTTTAATACCCCATTTTTCTAAAACGCCCGGTTTATAATCTGAATAAGATTCTACCCTTACATTCATCAGAAGGACGATCGGAAACTAAAATCGGAGGCAAGTCAACTCAATGGTGGAACCTCCCGAGGAGTTTTCAGGGTCTAAGGCCCAACTGGTCGAGTTTTCGTTCCAAAGATTTCATTCTTGACCATGATTTTCCGAAGATAGATATTAGAATTATGGCGTCCTCCAAACCGTTTCTTTCCAAATTTTTTCCTGCATTTGTCGGCCTAATCGCCACGGTCGCGGTGCTTGTGTCCTGCAATACCGGTGATACAAATAAAGTAGATCTTACTGTCACAGGAACCGACGGTTCCACCTTTCCTATCCAAGGAGAAATCGATAAGGACAAAACCTCCAACTGTGGAACTGCGACTCCTTATTCCAGTTCCACGAGCGGAACAAGCACAGGTTCTACAACAAGTACAGGCTCAACTACGAATTTATTTACGATCAACTCCAGGATGTATTTTACCACTGGAGCATTCGTGACCTTGAAATTTGTGTACGACGCTACTCAAAACCAAGGAACGGTAGACGCTCAGCAAGGATTTTCCTTCTCCGGCTTACCTTTATTGGGAATTTCTCCGGTTGTTGCAAACTATGGAAAAATTTTCTGGGGAGGAAGCGGAGTGCCTGTGGATACTGGAACTTCCAGCACCCAAGCTCTCTCCTACTTGACTGTTACCTTGGACTTAGTCGGAAACAAAGTAACGACCGGATCCGCAGGTCTTGCCTTGACCCAATGCTATACTACGGACTTTATCAATTGTACTTCCGCGACTTCTTCCAGTATGTGTTATACCCAAGACGGTTTAAAATGTTATAATACGAATACTGCTAGCGGTCCTACCGTTTCTATCAAAGGTGATATTAACTGTACAAGTAACGCAATCCCTTCCGGTTCTTCCTCCAGTACCGGTCAGTAATTTGAGTTTTGCGTAGAACTAATAAAAAGCCGCAGTGGTAACACCGCGGCTTTTTTTATGGAATAAGTTAAGAAGAAGGATGGTAGCTATCTCTAAAATCAGACTTCCATCAATTTACGGAATTGTTCCTTAACTAAATTACCTTCATTGGATTCAGGATACGATTTTAAGAAACTTAGCAGGCCCTCGACATCCGAGACAAATTCTTTGTTCAAACTTTTTCGAATATTATATCTGTTCAATAAGGATAGAATGACAAGGTCGTCGTCAGAATTCCGTTCTTCCTTTGCAAATAAAGAATGAGCCAATTTTTTATCGTTCTTGTCCGCAATTTCCATTAGTTTCAAGATCGGATAAGTGTACAGACCATTACGAAAATCCTTTAGAGGGATTTTGCCCGTTTGGTCCCCCGCCTGAAAATAATCGATCGCATCGTCTTGTTTCTGGAACAAGGAACCTAGGCGGATCCCGAACTCATGTAGTTTTTTTCTGGTCTTTTTAGGGACGTTCGCTAATATTCCAGCCGCTTCCGAGACCGCTCCGAATAGGGAAGCGGTTTTTCCGTATACAACTTTATTATAAATATCTAATGTAATTTTCGGATTTTTTTCCCATTCCATCTGAATGAGCTCGCTGACAGAAAGATCCTTGATCACTGTCGTGAATAAATCCATCAGATCGGGAGAACCTAAGCTGTTTAGGTGATCAATCCCGCATGCCAGAAGATAATCTCCTGCAAGGATGGAAGTTTTGTTCCCGAATTTAGAGGGAACGCTTGGCATACCTCTTCTGGTCTGTGCCTCGTCCACTACATCGTCATGAAGAAGGCTGGCCGCATGGATGAGCTCCGCGATCGCACCTACGTCGGAGTATTTATCTCCTTTATAGCCCAGGATCTTGCAGAGGCAATAATGTAGAATAGGACGTATTCTTTTTCCGCCGGAGCGAATCGTATATTCTTTGATCTCGGCCAGAATGCGCAGATCTTCGTCTATGATATCTTTTAGTTTTTTATCGAACTTACGGACTAAGAGATCCTTCAATCCTTTTGCTTTCACGCGGGTTTCCTGTTACGACAGTATTTAGAAACGAATTTTTGGCTCAAGCAGTAAAGGGCGCGAGGAGAGAAGTTCGGAACCAAATAATGGTCAAGGTTTCCATTTATTATCCAGGGCGAGAAGATGACGGGAAAGGATCTTTTCCATATCTCTATCCTCTTTTTTGCGGTAGATATGGATCAGGTTACGGAACATTCTTTTGAGAATTGTCAAACTGCTTGCATGAGTGAAATATCTTTCGTGAGCCTGGAACCCGTTCGCTTTCAAAAAACGAATGCAGGTGGAACGATCCAACATCACCCCGCCGTGATATGAATCTATATAGGTTTGGAATTCGGAAGATTCGAAATGTAATAAAAAATGCAAAGGCATGTTTACCCCATATAAGGGTAAATTTAATCTATGAGCCACTAAAAGATAAATAACGGAAAGAGAAATAGGTATCCCTTTTTTAGAAGAGAACACCTTGTGAAGATAAGAATTATTCGGATCCTCGTATTGGTCGTGATTTCCGCCGAAACCCTCTTCCTGAGAGAGCACTCTGGTTAAAAAATGCACTTTAACTTCGTCGGAAGCGAGATCTTCGTTTAGATCGACTAACTCTTCGACCCGAATTGCTATCTTATCCAAATAAGTCCTGAACTCCAAATAAGAAAGATCCGAATCAATTACGGAAGAAAGAAGGAATACACCCTCTTCCAAATCATCGTAATGATTCGGATGCCCTTTTTCCGCTAAGATAGAATAACGATAACTGATCCTTTCGGAATGGACTGCAGCGCTTACGGAACGTGCAAACACCCTGAGAGTCGGATCTTTTAGTTCATCTGCAACTTCCTGAACTCTGACTTGCCAAGGGATCATACTTGCGATCTCTTTTATGATCCTAGATTTATCTTGAAGAGAGGAAAACTCTAACTGATAAAACTTGTCCTCGATCTTGTCCGGAGGAAATGGAACTGTGCCGAAGAAAGAATCGGAGGATTGCATATCTATAAAATCGGATTTCAAAAACGAAAGTCAATTCGGATCTGAAAGATCTAAACAAAAAAGGATGAGCACAATAAATTAACTATGTCTTCCATCTTTTTCGAACGCACTTGTCTAAGTGATCGGAAAAAACAAATGCGACTTTTGTTATGTTACGTGGAATATTCGGGTTAGAAATTTTTTTTCTCTAACCCGAGTGGATTAAACAGTTACTTGTTCTAATTCTTCTAGCGCTTTCTTTTCTTGTTCCGCATTCGGAGGAGTTCCATGCCATCCCGGATTATTTTCCATGAAGGAGACACCTTTTCCTAATACTGTTTCGAATAGAATAATGGTAGGAGAACCCTTATGAGCTTTTGCCTTTTCAAACGCAGCGATAATAGCTTCAACATTATGACCGTCTGCTTCTAACACATTCCATCCGAATGCGGCAAACTTTTTATTCAGCGGCTCCAGATTCATTACGTCTTTAGTGAACCCGTCGATCTGGATCCCGTTTTTGTCCATAAACGCTATCAAATTATCCGTTTTGTAGTGAGCAGCGGATTGTGCTGCTTCCCAAGTCATTCCCTCGCCGCATTCTCCGTCGGAAATACATGCGTATACTTTGTAGTCTTTTTTAGAAAGCCTCGCTCCTAAAGCGATCCCTACTGCAATGGAAAGTCCTTGGCCCAAGGAACCGGAAGAACTTTCGATCCCTTTTAAGTAACGGGTAGAAGGGTGTCCTTGTAACTTAGAGTTTATGTTCCTAAAAGTAAGAAGTTCAGACTCTGGAAAAAAACCGGCTTGAGCCATAGCTGCATAACGTACTGCGCAGACGTGACCGTTGGAAAGTATAAGTCTGTCTCTATCTTCCCAATCAGGATCGGAAGGTTTGTGATTTAGGACCTTTTTGTATAATACTGCGTAGATATCCGCAAGTCCGAGAGGACCTCCCGGGTGACCGGATTTTGCTGCAGTGACCATTTTGATCACGTTTTTACGGATATTATTGGCGAATATTTTGATTTCTTTGGTTTCTTCCATGGTAGCAAAGGCTCCGTATTAATTCGAACGGAACAAAAACAGTCCCGAGAGATAAACGAGTGTGTATAATGGTAGAAAAATAAAATGAAGCTTCCTATGGAATTCTTTTTTTCTAGTTAGCCCGGACCAACCCATGAGTAACATCAGAATAAGTGTAATAGCCGCCACCGCTCTATGAATATCTATATACAGTTTATCAACAGTGGCGATAAGCCCTGACTGTTCTATCCCTTCTCCCAAATACTTTAAGCCGAGCAAATAAAGCGCAGTCGCTAAATTAAAAAGAATCCCTCCCGAATTAAAAATCCGATGAAGTCGGTTGTTCCGAAAACGAAACCAATACCCTGTGTAAAAAAATAGGATAGAGAGAGTCATTCCTGTATTGATCAGAAAAAGAGACATCTGTCCAAAAGACAATATTCGAAACTAGGAGAAAATCCTTTTTAATCGATTGACCCGACAAAATGGTTTCGAAAACTGTCTCTGAACGCTGCCTTAGCTCAATTGGTAGAGCATCTGATTTGTAATCAGACGGTTGTGGGTTCGATTCCTATAGGCAGCTCGTTCATTTTCCGAATAAGATTGACCAGCCACCCTGAGCAAAAATAATGGCTCTCAACAACGGGTAGGTACTCAAGCGGTCAACGAGGGCAGACTGTAAATCTGCTGGCCCAGCCTTCGAAGGTTCGAATCCTTCCCTGCCCAATTTCTTTTTCCCTTCCCCTTAAAACGAAATCCTAATATACTGAAATTCCTTGGAAGGATTCGAAGATCGTTCGCGAAAGCGTTTGCAGCGATCCGTAGAGAGCGTAAGCAAACGCGTGCCAAGTCCATCGATGGACGAAGGCGCGAACGAGACGCCTCGGAGCCCAGTCGAGCACGACGCGAGACTGCGTAGAGGCGAATCCTTTTATACAGCTAAACTCAATACAAAGTGCGTAACGGCGAATCCTAAATTCTACTGCAATCAAAGAAAATTTCACACTCAACAACCGCGACAGCGATGCGCAGGGCTTTAGTCCGGGCTTGGCCGGATGAGCGCGAATGCGCGAACCCGGAGCAGCGCGATCTCTCGCGAAGCGAGGGAGTCGCCCAAATCATGAATTAATGGAACCTGCAATTCAATCAGGGTCTCATGAGGCACAATAGAACTTACTTCTCCCTTGTGCTACTACTACCCTGAAGTGATTTTGAACATGAACAGATTGATTAAAAATTATAAAGCCTATATTCTAAAACTAGTTGCTTCATTGCTTGTAGCTACGGCTACCAGCTGCTTTTTGAGCGACTGTAAAAGTTCTTCGGTCTCGGAAGACCAAACAATCGCTATCATTAACGCAAACATCTTCGATGGAGAAGAGTTGATCAAAGATCGCACACTGATCATCAGAGGGAATCATATCCAAACAATTGGTGGAGATATTCCGGAAGGTGCTACTGTCGTAGATGCAAAGGGCGGGATGTTGATGCCCGGGCTGATAGACTCTCATGTTCATACGGATATAGATGGTTTACATGATGCTCTTCTTTTCGGAGTCACTACTGAACTGGAGATGACCGGGCAATGGATGTTTTGGGAACGTTGGCAAATTGCAAATCGGAATGATCTTGCAGATATACGTTCTGCGGGCATGGGGATCACTCCGCCCGGCGGACATCCTACACAATATATGAAGTTGAGCAGTAATTGGTTCCTAAAAACATTTTATCGTTATCCTTTCGTTTCCTCTCCGGAAGAAGCGGTTCAATTCGTGGACAAACAAGTAAAAGAAGGTTCCGACTTTATTAAGATCATTATAGAAGATGGTGAAACAGTGGGCACTCCTGGACTTCCGGTGATTGACGATACGACTCTAATCGCTGCAGTAAATGAATCACATCGCCATGGAAAAATGGCGATCGCTCATGTTACATCCGTTGTAGGAGGCCGCAGAGCAATCTCTGCAGGAGTGGACGGATTGGCGCATTTATTCTTTGACGAGAAACCTGATAAGGAATTGGTCTCTGCAATTAAATCTTCCGGAGCATTCGTCGTTCCGACATTGACCACTCATTCCACTGCTTTCGGAAATAGCCCTCGCACGTTAGTCGCAGACGAACGTGTCAGTTCTAAACTAAGTAAAGAGTGGTTAGAAGCTCTATCCAAAAACATGAACGTTTACTCTAAAGGAAAATTGAAAGACTCCTTTGAAAGTGTAATGGCTCTTCACAAAGAGGGAGTGGATATATTAGCAGGAAGTGATGTTTCCGAACCGATCGCAGATCTTGGAGGTCTTGCTCATGGAGCTAGTCTTCACCATGAATTGCAACTTTTGGTTTCTGCAGGATTTAAACCGATCGAAGCATTGCGTGCCGCCACTTCCGTTCCAGCCCGCAGATTTAGTTTAAATGATCGTGGTAAAATTTTCCCTGGAGCAAGAGCCGATCTTCTGTTGGTGGATGGAAATCCTCTTCAGAATATTTCAGATACTTTATCTATTCGTACAGTTTGGCGTGCAGGTCTGCAGCAGTAAATAGAGTAAAATTTCTTAATTTTTATTCCAGATCACGTAAGAAGGTTTTACGGAAACCACAAAGTATCTGTCCTTCATGCGGATCTCAACATAAGCACGATTTAGAACTTTACGATATACTATATATTCCAGATTCCAAGGACCCGGTTCGGAAGAAGGACCTAAAACTTTCTGTAGAGAAGGTTCGCCATTTGATTCCGGTTCGGTAGTACTTTTCCAGATCCATTTTATGGAAAGAGGAAGATAAGCTGGATCTGCAAACGCAAAGCTCGCTTCTTCCTCTTCTTCCGCCACGATAGAAAGTAAGGTCTCTAAACTTCCCGGCGAAACTTCTTTGCAGAACTGAGGCTGGATGGATGGAGTTCCAAAGAACGGTCTACGTATTACCTTACATAAATATTTCGCTCTGTCCGGAACGACTAGATCCGCTTCTTTATCTCGTGCATCCCAGAAAGGGAACTTATTTCTACTTTCCGGAGGGATTAGTTTATTTAGAATATCCGCCGATTCAGAATCTTCTTCGGAGTCGTCATCTTTGTCCGTGGTCTTGGAGCCGACTTGTTTTAAAAATAAGTCGATCGATTCTCTTCCGCCGCCTTCAAGCGCATAAGCAAATACAGGATCAGGATTTTCTCTCATTAGAATTTTTAGGGCGGGAAGATATGTTTGTATCCAATCCGAATTGTTCGACTGGCAGATCTTCTTCATTAATATCTCGGATTCGTCGCCTGCGTTGAAAGAATCTCCGATCATTGTGCAGGCTTCTTTCTTTCTATCCATGATCAGCAGATTTTTTGCAGTCTCCCATTTTGCTCTTTTGGAAGAAGCATAGGTTCCGCTTGTTAGAAAGTATCTGGTGCTGGATTCGAATTTTCCGTTATGTCTTAAGAACTTAGCGTACAAAAACAAAAGGTCCGATTTGGATTCGTTACTTAACTCTTTGAATCTTCCGGATAAAAATACTCTCTTATATGGCGTACCTTTTCCGGATTGTATCGAAGATCCTACCCAAAGCGGAAGCGCTTCGTCTTTTGTCAGAATGTCTTTGGAGAATAAATAGAAGAACACATTATCCCATCCTTCGAAATCTCTTTGTTTCATTTTTAGAGAGTAACAAAGACGGATCAGTGAATGATTTTCTTTTCTGGATAATACTCTGTATGGATCGGGAGGTGTCGGCTGTATCAGTTCTCCCGTTTCCGGATGCACGGTAGGCTCAGGAGGTTCCCAAACCGGAGTTTCCTTGGAGCAAGAATTTATGACCGCCAGCAAGGAAAACGGTGTGACTCCTAATCCGTCCGATAACGTTTTTACGAGAGAAGACCATTCTCCCTTTTTGTTTTTTAAACTTCCTGCCCTTGTTTGGTATTGGATAGCCGGAATGTATTTATTAAACTTTTCATATAGAAAGTAGAGCCTAGAAGATGCAGTTTTCTTAAAGTCGCCAGTGCCGGAAGATCGAACTACTTCTTCATATAAAGGAATTGCAAAAATGGGAGAAAGTTTTTCGAGTTCGTAAGCTTCTTCGTAGGAAACCGCGAAGCTTAAACTCGGAAAAAGGAAAAATGTCAGAAAGAAAAGAGCGGCGTTCTTTCTTTTAGAAAACATTCTTCAAAAGCTCCTGCTTTGCATCGGACTTATGTGTCAGAGGACATGTCTCCGTAGGAAGATGAGATGGATGAAATAGTTCGCTGGTCTTTTTAGGACAATCGGGTCCGGGTAGTTTTCCGGATTCGGGACAGATTTCCATACTCACAGCTCTCTGAGAGTATTGGTATTTTTTTCTTTCTTCCTTATCGCCTGATTCCGCGGTATCGAATAATTTAGCGATCGTTCCCCATAAAGGAGCTGCAATTGTTCCGCCTAACGCAGAAGTTCCCATTCCAAAACCGGGAGAATCGTAGCCCAACCAAACTGCCATGGAGATCCCGGGTCTTACACCTACGAACCAAGCGTCTCTGTGCTCGTTCGTAGTTCCTGTTTTCCCGGCGACCTCTCCCCTATAGCCTGTGTTCCGTACGCCTGCGTGATTTGCACTTCCGTGTAGTAGATCCACCATAATCTCTGCAGTAGGGGGAGTGATCGCTTTTCTGGTTTGAGGCCATTTCAGATTGAATTCGTCCTGATCCTTTCTCTGGTAGACCACGTTACCCGCTCTATCTACCACTTTTTCGATCAAATGCGGTCTGACTATATTTCCGTCATTTGCAAATGCGGAATATGCGGAAGCCATCTCTAAAGGAGAAAGTTCCAAGGACCCTAATGCCAAAGAAAGATCTCGCCTAAATCTGTTTTTTAATATTTTCTCATCCGGAAAGAAAAATCTTTCGAAGGCAGCGGAGATCTCGCCTAATCCTAATTTTTCAGCAATTTGGACAGCAGCAGTGTTTTTAGATTTTGCAAGAGCAATTCTAAGGGAGATATCTCCGTCGTATTGGTTTCCAATATTCTCAGGCATCCAATTCGAGACCGAATTTTTATAGATCAAAGGAGCATCTAATATATGTGTCGCCGGATTTGCGATCCCAGAATCGATCGCTTCCGAATACAGGATCGGTTTGATCGTAGATCCTGTCTGTCTGTACATTCCAGTAGCTCTCGGAAATTGGTTATCCGATTTGAATTCAGTTCCTCCGTGTAAAAGAAGAACATCCCCCGTCTGAGGATCCACAGCCACGACCGCCGCCTGCAGTCCGCTATCTCCTCCGGTCACAAATCGATCTGTATCTATGAATAATTCCAATGCGGGAGAAAGTTCCGCGACTAAATTTCGGAAAGGAGCTGCATCCGCATTTTTACCGTTCTCCGTGAGTCGGTTTCGTCTAACCTGTCCACTTTTTAAAAGATTTTCCACATGTGTTTTGACAACTTTTTGCAATTCGGCCTGAACAGGTTGAGAAATCGTGGTATAAACCGAAAATCCTCCGCTTTCGTATATATTCGTATCTGGATACATCGTTTGGAGGAATTTTCTGACATGCTCTGTTACGTATGGAGAATCATCCTTACGATTTCCATATACAGTTTCTCCCGGAGAACGAGTATTAAACGCTTGGTAAATATCTTGGATCGCAGGTCTCAGATCCTCTTTTAATGCGCCATCGTTCTCCAGAGATCGGAGAATCGCTTCTACTCTTCCGGAAGATAGATCGGGATTTTTTAATGGAGAAAAACGATTTGGAGCGGATGCTAAGGAAGCCAGAACGATCATCTCCGCCACGTTCAGATCTTTCGGTTTTTTTCCAAAATAGAACTCGGAAGCGCTTGCAAATCCGAAGGCTCCATGACCCAAATACACGTTATTCATATAATGTAATAGGATCTTTTCTTTGTCTAAAGAAGATTCTAAAGCGTAAGCAAGTTGCGCTTCTTTCAACTTTCTTCCCAAACTTTTTTCGCGATCGTTCAAAAGTATACGAGCTAACTGTTGAGTGATCGTAGAAGCGCCCTGTTTAAATCGAAGACTAATAACGTTTACGAAAAAAGCACGAAGCACTGAAGAATAATGGATCCCTCCGTGAGAGAAAAAGCTTCGGTCTTCCACAAGAAGGACCATTCTTTTCAGGTCGTAATAACTTCGTATAGCATACATTATACGAAGTTATACGATTTCTTCCCAAACTTTTTTCGCGATCGTTCAAAAGTATACGAGCTAACTGTTGAGTGATCGTAGAAGCGCCCTGTTTAAATCGAAGACTAATAACGTTTACGAAAAAAGCACGAAGCACTGAAGAATAATGGATCCCTCCGTGAGAGAAAAAGCTTCGGTCTTCCACAAGAAGGACCATTCTTTTCAGGTTTTCAGGATAAGCTTCCCATTCTAAATTGCTTGTCTTTTTGCCGAAAATTTCGGATACTTTTCTGCCGTCTCTATCGTAAATGACGGTAGGTTGATGAATATAAAAAATACTTAATAGACCTGGGACTTCGGCTTCTCTTTGAATGACCCCCATCCAGAAAAAGATCAGGAACACCAATGCTAAAGGTAGAGGAATAAGGATAAGCCAGATATTAGGACGAAATTTAGGAAATTGGAACCTTCTACTTTTTTCTAATAATCTTTCAGATAAAGTTTTGATCGGGCGATGGAATGCGCTATGGTATTCCGTTTCGGTCCTGACCTTCTGGAACCAAGGACGATCTTCTGAAGGATTTTTAGACCAAGACTCTTTCCAGTTTTCCCATTTGGATTGTAAATCTTCTATAATACCTGTTAGTGGGGATTCTTTAGGAGTCTCTTTTTGTATAGGACGAACGACAGTTCGTTCTCTTTCCTGAAATGTTGGAGTTCCAACAGGTGGCACCGGTATCTCCTCTTTGGGAGACGGTTTCTCTTCGATCAGCTCAAGTGGAGAAGATACGTATTTGACTAATGCCTTCTGCCCGCAGCGATAACAAGTGAGTTTGAAAACAGTTCCTGTAGGAACTCCCTCCGGCAGCCTGGAAACAGTTCCGCAAGAAAGGCATTCAAACTTAGTTTCTGTAAGAGTGCGGACCTTGGTTTCCAACATCTCTATTAATGTCGGAGAGATCCGCCTACCCTACAAGCAAGAAAGTGTTATGGTACCGGTTTTCTTTCGGTGATGACCAGGAAATCCGCCAATTTCCAATCTTCTTCCTGAAAATTTTTGCCTTCTTCAGAGGGAAAAATGCTGACTGTTAAAACGTTTAGGCCCATCTGTTTCAGCCTATATGTCAGCCCTAAACCTCGATCGGAATGAAACCTTCCGTTCACATGTACGACTTTTCTTTTTAATAAAAAATATGCTTCTGCGATGGAGTCGGCCATAGAAGTATCCCAAACATATTGAGCATCTATAAACTTTTGTTTATCTGGAGAAAATCCCGTAGGAGAATGTTCTGCGATCATCGCGGATAAAAGTTCTTCGTATTCTTTCTGTCTGAATAAATTATAAGTATATCTTGGCGGAAGAAAAGGAGACCTGATCTTATACAGAGAATCCAGACCCTGGTGAGACACTAGGTTCACATATTTTCTGGGAGCGTTAGCCGCAAGCACAGGTAGATTTTTTTCTTTCGCAAAAGATACCAATGGATGATAATCCGTCTGGTAATTCGGCCAAAATTTTCCCGAATTCAGAAAACCTCTTTCGGTAATCTCTCCCTTGCAGTATTCATCCACGGATCTTTGCTGATCCTTCTCCAACATTTCCAAGGAAAGAAGCGCAGAATATACGGAAGCCAACTTCTTGAAAGCATCCAATTTCCAAGCGTGGCCTACCTTATCGTTATGTTCCTCTCCAAAAATAATGACATCGGCATCTTTCGCCTTTTCGACGATAGACGAAAGCTCCACCTTGGATCTACTTTTTGAATCGTAAATTTCAGGATTAAAAGTTTGGGAAAATAGGAAAGAAGGGAAAAGAAGAAGGAACCAGAAAATACGGACCGCCATGGAGCTCAGTGTGAAAATTGAAAGAAAAAAAGAAAGAACTTAATAGATATTAGAAGGTTGTAAATCGATCGACAAAGAAGCAAACGATCGGATCATTCTACCTGCTTTTATCGAGGTGATAATGAATACGGAAACCGTTACTATCAAAACCGCTCATGGAAAAATGCAAACATTCGTAGCCTATCCGGATTCTTCTCCTTCTCCTTGCATCTTAGTATTACAAGAGGCGTTCGGAGTAAACGATCATATTAAAGATGTAGCGGTCCGATTTTCTAAGCAAGGTTATCTCGCGGTCGCTCCGGAACTTTATTATAGGACCGCTCCTCCCGGATTTGCAGGAAGTTACGAAGACTTCATGGCATTAAAGCCTCATTTCAGCCAACTAACTCCTGAAAATTTGCATTCGGATCTGAATGCGGTTTTGGACTGGATCAAAACAAATCCTAAAAGTATACCGGATCGGATTGCAAGTATCGGTTATTGTTTAGGAGGATGGGTTTCCTTTTTAGCAAATTCAATTTTCACTTTCAAAGCAGCAGTTTCGTATTACGGATCTAGGATTGTCCAAACCTCGGAAGAATATTCTCCAAAACAAAACGCGCCCTTACTTTTGGTTTGGGCAGGCAAGGACAGAAGCGTAAAACAAACGCATATAGCCGCAATCTCCGGATTGCTAAAAAGTTCGGGAAAAGATTTCGTGGAATTATTTTTTTCAGAAGCCGAACATGGATTCTTCTGCGATGCAAGAGCGGCGTATCATAAAACTTCCGCTGCTCAAGCTTGGGCAATCACATTAGCTTTTTTGAAAGAACATGTGTAGAATGCAATTTGTAGGAGCTCCTACAGTGCGACTCTATTTAAGATTTTTTTCAATTTCATCCGTGACTTCTTTACTGTCCGGTTCTGTTCCGGAGCGAAATCTTGCCACGATCTTACCTGAAGGAGAGATCAGGAACTTCTCAAAATTCCATTTAACGTCGCCCGGATCCGGAGCACTAGAAGTAAGATAGGTATACAAAGGATGTTGGTCTTCTCCCTTCACGGAAATTTTGGACATCATATCGAAGGTGGCGCCTTTTTTCACTCTACAGAATTGTTCTATCTCCGCATCACTACCAGGTTCTTGGGAGAGAAAATTATTAGCAGGAAAGCCGACTATCTCAAAACCCTTCTCCTTATATTTGCGATATACTTTTTCCAAGTTCTCATATTGGTAGGTATACCCACATTTAGAAGCTACGTTTACGATAAGTAAGGTCTTACCTTTGTATTTGGAAAGATTCACATCCTTTCCTTTAATGTCCTTCACAGTAAAATCATACACAGCCTTAGGAGCCGCAAATAAAGATGAGGAAACAATCAATAAGGAAAGAAAGATCAAAACGGATTTGAAAGTCATAATGAGATCATATCCGAATCCCGGAAACAGGTCTATCCGTTTCCGGGATATTTTTTAGGTCTGAGACCGGTTTTTTAAGAGAGGATCGTTTTATTGCAAAACGAACTCCCTGGAAGTTCCGGTAAATTTTTTGTAAGTCCAAAAAATTCCCCAAAACTGTTTGGCCAAACCGTTATAAACAACTCTGTATGTGCCTGCCTGTTGATTTCGGATCAACCAAGTGATAGTTACTTCCGATGTAGCGGAAAGATCTCCACCAGTCCTTGCCCAATCATAAGCCGTGTACGGATTATTATCGTTTGCAAGAGTCGTCCAAGAATTTCCGTTCTTCTTCTGGATTTCCAAATATGTATAAGTATTCGGATCGTAGAAAGAAGAAAGAGATCCGTCCAATTTTTTGTCCTGAACCACTCTTGGATGTGAACCCTGGAATTTTACTGTCACAGTATCTTTAGTCCTGTTATAGGAAGAATTTGCATCGGTTAGAACTTTTCCGAAATCTCCCCCGTCATTCACTATACCGTTTTGAGATAACCAAGTTTGTATAAACTGTTGGTTAGAGAGATCTGGAGGATTCGGTCCTGCGATCGTAGAACGATTCGCTACTATATCTTTAGCGATCCGATCGAATTCCTGGATCAATGCTGCATTTGCCCAAGGCCCGTAAGCGGTAAACCCACCTTCGAAGTTCTGTGCGGAATATTCTTCTCGAGTAGTTAAATACTGAGCGTAAGCGTTCGCCATAGCCCCTACCACTACATTGGAGATACCCGCCGCAGCAAGAGTAGTAGTCAACTTTGCTTTCAATCTTCTTCCCGCGTTAGTCGTTACCTCAAAAGGAGAAGCTACAATCGCAGTATTGCCTATCGTGATCAATTGTAATGGAAGAACTACCGGAACAAAAGGCACCTGAGGATTCGGAAACCAGAAAGTATCCACTTCTCCAACCGGAAGAAGAGTGAATTTTTCTTTATCACAAGCTTCATACTTCGTTGAACCCAATGCCAATTGAGCAAGAGGCCAAAGATATCCCAGGATCTGAGCGGCTCCGCTTAAGTTGGTTAAAGAATAATTTTTTTTAACCCAGGCGCCATTCTCGAATACGAAGTCGTTACGAATTTCGCCTTCTTTTGCAAAATCAACCGGAGCGCCTTCTTCATCTCCAGCCAAAAATCCGCCGCCAATCGTTGCGACACAGGTAGTATTCCCGGAATTCGTATCCCAAGGCATAGAGAAGGTCCCGATATAGGAAGGATCTACAGCAACTTTATTATTCCAAACTACGTGAGAATGTCTGTAACCGATATTTCCGGTAAGCGTTATCGAAGCCGCATTATACAATTCTAATGCTTTACTTCCTTGTTTGGTCCCGTGAACGATAGGGTTTTCCAGCGCGTCTAGGCTTGGATCTATATCGTTCGGTCTTAGGAACGGTTTCGTAATATCGCTCGGATCGGGAGTATTCGGACTTACATCTCCCATAGGTCCCTGAGGAAATGCGGCCACAAAGTTACCGCCAATTGCGTTTTCCACCAGGTAAGAAGCGTATCCTTTATTATCTCCGTGCGCCCTACGATTCGTAATTCCGAGAGAAGTTCCGTGAACTGCAAACCAGTTCAGTAATCCGATCGGAGAACCGTCCGTACCTTCGAAACGAAGTAGGCTCATAGTCTCGTTTATATTTGAAGAATAGTTTGCCTTATCTAAGTTCCAAGCATAAGCGGCGGAAGATCTGTTATTTGCAAAATTAGAAAGGTTTCCTGCTATAAATTTGATCCTTGCTTCTCTTCTGTTATTATAAGCTGCCTTTATAGAATCCGCGATACCATTCACTACTATATTATAATGGACCTTATCAAAACCGACCACTCCGTTGAATAGATTGAATAATGTGTACCAAGAAATATTAGAAGGAGCGGAATGTGTATGGGTAGCGAATAAAAGAATATTGTCGTTATTAAATGCAGATCCATAACCGTCTGACTGTAATTTTTTAACGACACCCATCTTTACGCTCTGGTACATATGGATCATGTCGTTGGTAACAATCGCCACTCGCCCACCGCCAGGACGTTCGACCACGAATGCCCTTGCATAAAGCCTCATAGCCAGACCGGACATCTCGTCACCTGGACTATTATATCCTGTGCTTGATTGCACAAAAGGCCCCGTAATGTCAGCCTTTGCAGCGCCTACTAAAAACACATCCGCCGGTGTAGATGTAGGTAAAGCAAGACTGTTAAGAATTGTATTAGAGCTGGATGCCTTTACTCCATTAGAAGAAACGGCCAGTTCCAATAATTTATCGTCGTCTGATTTCTGATCACAACCAGTTAGAGTGAGGATCAGAGCCAATGCCAAGGTAAAAAATTTCGAATGTATGTTTTTCATTTCCCTTGCCTCCACAGTTCAACGAAGTGGCGTAACCGAAATTTAAAGAAGGTCAAACGATTTTTAAAAAAGATATAAGTAAGCGCGTGCGTTCGAAATAAATATTATAAGTTTTGAATTTATTTCGAACGAAAATAGGGCACTAGTCCGGTAATTTTATAATTAAAATATAAGTGATCGGTACATCGATGTAAGTGGGACCAAGAGCGGACAATCTGCAATAAAGATCGACCCAAGGAAGAATACAAGCGCGCATTCCTGACTTGGGCCGATTTTCGTATTCGCTCAGAAAGAATCTTATTTCTTAGCGATAAACCAATCGAAACTAAAACTTGCTACATTCGATTGAGTCTCGTCAAACAGTTCCACTCCTACTGTGAGTCCCGCTCTTCCTTTTCTTTCGAGTTGAGCCATAAACGCAGACCATTCTTCTTCGTCGATCACTCCCTTGGAAACTACTCTACCTTGCGCAGGCTTTTTGTATTTCACTTCTGCCTTGCGAACCACTGGGATAATCTCGAAAGGGAGGGAGGCTACTCGCGAAAGTAAATATTCACCTCCACTTCCTTCTGCGAGAGCGAATAACGCAGCTGCATGCCCCGAGCCGACATGATTTTTATAGATAGGTTTATCTTCCATGACTAAGAGAGCATCCTCTCCCTGTTTAGGTCTGGAAAGCTGGATATGTACATTGAATGGTATGGACAAAACGTCAAATTTCTCTGTCATATGCCTAGTTAGAAATTTAGTTCGTTTTACATCAAACCGAAAAGAAATCGAATGATCGATTTATTCTTAGATTCGTTTGTAAAACGAACTTTTGGAGTTTCCTAATTTCATATCGTACGATTAATCTTTATATCTTTCTATCAGCATCGACCCAGCAATTCCCCCATGAGCACATGCGGTGAGTAATACACGATTTGCATTCGGATCTTCCTGCAGATCCATGATCGCATTATTCACTAAACGAACTCCTGTGGCTCCGAATGGATGACCGATCGCAATTGATCCCCCGTTAGGATTGATCTTTTTCTCATCAAAGCTTTTCTCCCAATCCCAACCGGTATCCGTTTTCAACTGTTCCATAGCTGCAACTGCGGTGGCTGCATAAGCTTCATGGATCTCTATATAGTCCATATCCTCTAATTTGAGTTGTAGGTCTTCCAACAATCCTTCTGTGGCAACTGCTTGTCCGAGTCCCATCAGATTCGGATGTACACCTTTCATTCTCCATCCGGAAAGTAGTCCTTCTATCTTTAATCCAAGAGATTTTGCTTTTTCCACAGTGGTAATGATCACTCCGGCCGCACCGTCGGAACGAGGACTCGCGTTAAAAATAGATACGGTAGGCTCATGGGTCCTCTTCAGATCCTTTCCGTACTTTTTCTTAAAGTCTTCGAACTTACTTTGCGGATTGTCGAATAGAAGCATTGCTCTTCCCATACGACTTGGATTTTCTACGAGACCTTTTCTAAGTTCTATAGCCTCGTCTATTTTTAACATGTTTCCTTCTTGGTCTCTTATCGGAATGATAAAAGGCTCATATTTTCCTTCCGTAGAAGCGTCGTAAGTACGTTTAAATGATTCGAATGCAACTTTGTCCGTAACCTCACGAGATAATTCGTAGTTCTGTGCGAGAATTTCCGCAGTCACCTGCATTCCGTAAGAATTTTCGCCGTCACCCAAACCGTCTTCTAAAGTGTCTCTGAGTTCCACTCCTTCCGGAAGATTGTCTGGCAGAAGTTTATTTAGTTTTTCTAATGATCCTGTTTTCTTGTTTAAGCGGGCATTTTTTACGACAAAAGGCATGTCGGTTTGGGATTCTTCGCCGATCACTAAAAATACTTCTCCTTCTCCCAAAACAATCCGTCTTGCTGCTTCCGAAACCGCTTCCAATCCGGAGACACAATTATTGGAAAGAGTGATAGAAGGAATTTCATCCCTTAGCCCGATCAGATTCGCGATCACTCTAGCCGGATTCGGAGAACTTGGAAAACCTTCCCCTACTATGACACCGTCTATATCTTCCTTTTTGATCCCACTTTTTTGGATAATGCTCTCCGCTACGATCTTTCCCAAATGATGGGCGGGATAAGCTCCTAGTCCCTTTGCGATCTGTGCAAACGGAGTCCTTAGAGGTGTACAAATTGCGAGTTTCTTTTCGAGTTTCATCGTTTTTCTCCCGGTATGTCCCAAAAATTCTAAATTGGTGTATATGCACTATTTAGACCATAAAGACCGAAAGATTGAAAGCAAAATATCCGGAAAGCACGCATGTAAATAGAAGAAAGAAAAGAAAGGTATAAAATGAGAATGCGGAGACGAAAAAATAAGAAACCCCGAAGAAGTTTCCTTCTCCAGGGTTTTACTTCGATTCAAAAATTAGGGATTAACCTTCGAATCTTTCGATGAGCATTGCTCCTGCAATCCCACCGTGAGCACAAGCAGTGATAACTACTTTTTTAGCTTTAGCATCTTCTTGAAGGTCCATGATCGCGTTATTCACCAAACGAATGCCGGTTGCTCCGAATGGGTGACCGATCGCAATAGATCCACCGTTCGGGTTGATCTTCTTCTCGTCGAATTTTTGCTCCCATTTCCAACCAGTATCTTTTTCGATCTGAACAAGAGCCGCAACTGCAGTAGCCGCGAATGCTTCGTGGATCTCAACATAGTCTATGTCTTCGATCTTAACTCCGGTGTCGGAAAGAAGCGCTTCGGTAGCATATGCTTGTCCGATTCCCATCAAGTTAGGATCTACACCTTTCATTTTCCATCCGGAAAGAACTGCTTCGATCTTTAATCCAAGAGCTTTTGCTTTTTCAACAGTAGTTAAGATAACGCCAGCTGCACCATCGGAACGAGGGCTCGCGTTAAAGATTGAAACGGTTGGTCCGTGAGTTTTTTCAAGATACTTGGAGTATTTAGTTTTGAACTCGTCGAATTTCATTTGAGGGTTATCGAAAAGAAGCATTGCTCTTCCCATACGGCTTGGATTTTCAACAAGTCCTTCGCGAAGTCCGACTGCCTCATCGATAGTAAGTTCGGTTCCATCTTCGTCTTTCATTGGGATAATGAATGGAGCGTATTTTCCCGCTTTAGAAGATTCTAATGCTCTTTTGAAAGATTCGAAAGCTAGTTTATCAGTAATCTCGCGAGAAAGTTCGTAGTTCTGAGCAAGGATCTCAGCAGTTACTTGCATTCCGAAAGAAGTTTCTCCGTCGCCTAGTCCGTCTTCAAGAGTGTCTCTAAGTTCAACTCCCTCGGGAAGATTGTCAGGAAGCAGTTTTTTCAGTTTATCCAAAGATCCTGCTTTTTTGTTCAATCTTGCGTTTTTCACAACGAAAGGCATAGAAGTTTGGGACTCTTCTCCGATTACTAGGAAAAGTTCACCCTCTCCAAGAACAATACGGCGAGCCGCTTCGGAAAGAGCTTCGATCCCGGATACACAGTTGTTGGAAACTGTAATCGAAGGAACTTCGTCTCTAAGTCCGATCAGGTTAGCGATCACTCTGGCGGAATTCGGAGCGTTAGAAAAACCTTCTCCAACTACGATCCCGTCGATTTGATCTTTTTTAACTCCGCTCTTTGCAATAATATCTTCAGCCACTATACGACCTAAGTGATGGCCAGGATAGGGTCCTAAAGCTTTCGCAATTTGAGCGAAGGGAGTTCTTCTTGGCGTACAGATCGCCAATTTTTTATCGAGTTTCATTGTCTTTCTCCAGACCTTTTATTTGGTACGTTCATTAAAATAAGATAATATTTCATTTGGAAACTCCTTCGGGGAATTCGGTGACCCTTGCGAATACTTTCAGCAAATCCTCTCCGGGTTTTTTAGGCCTAGACTTACTTACGGATACCACGAGCAGATCATCCATGGATTCCGCCAGGATCTCTCCGGTTTCGGAGTCGCTGACCTCTTGTCTCATGCGGCTCCAAATTTTATCAAAACTATGAATCCAGGTTTGTATTTTAGCTCTTCTGCCTGCTGCGAGAGGTTTACGATAACGTATCTTTCCTCCCATATAGAAAAGCGTAGTGTCCATTGCGACCAGATCTTCTAGGCTTAGTCCGCATTCTGCGGTAAAATTCCAGCGACCTTCTTCCAGTAGTCTCCAGTAATGAGAAGGATTATAGTCACCGAACGGATTTCGTTCGCAGTAAAAGAGATCTCTTTCTGCTAGCGTACGTTCGCAAGATCCGGAAAAAGACGGTACGGATTCGAATGAAGTGATTAATTCTTCTGAAGAATCTTGGGCTGCGATGAGTTGGAAAGGTTTTCCTTCCTTCTCCGTTCTTGCTAACGTTTTGATCTCTGCTGCCACTTTTCCGTTTGGATCCACAACTTCTTGGGAGAAGGTTAACAGGCCGTCCCCACCGGAGCGATAACTAGTGCGTATGGATAACCCGATGTTTTCCATTTGTTGGGCAAGGAAACGAATATCTGCCCCGACGGTTTGTAATCGAACTGATTCTTCGATCATTCTTTTCCAAGGATAACCGGCTTCTTCTAAGATCCGATATCTATCCCCTAGACAAGAGTCTTCATAAGTCCTGCTAGTAGCATGCCTTTGAGTATCTAGATCCGAAAATCTGGTTCTGACTTGTTCTTTTTCCGTAACAGACATTTTGAACCGTCCTGACACTAGCTTAGACCCCTGGGAAATCGGGGCAATAAAAAAATACAGAACGTTCGTTCTGGTTTTTTATACGCTAAACCCAAATTCTATTGACGAAACGAGGTTTTTAAGGCAATACTGAAAAAATAACGTATTTAAGCACATGACCGCTCAGAGAAAAAAAAGAGATTCCGGGGCCAGTGTCCGAGAAAGAATTCTGGATACTGCGACTGATCTTTTCTATAAACAAGGATTTTCCAACACCGGGATGAGACAGATTATCCAAGAATCCGGTTCGGTTGCTGCGAGTCTTTACGATCATTTTCCTTCTAAAAAAGAACTCGGGATTGCTTATCTTGCTCGTCAGGAAGAAAAGACTCTTTCCGATCTCGCTTCCCTCATGGAAAGATATCCGGAAGTCCAAGAATTTTTAAGAGCTTGGGTGATCTTGAAGGAAAGACAGATCCGTCATCATGAATTTTTCGGAGATCCGTTTGCAGGTTTTGCAAATCAAGTCATGGATGCTGATCCGGAATACACTGAATTCCTAAAAGGTATCGCAGAGAAATGGACTAAGATGATCCGAGATTATCTAAGTCGCGCAGTTGCTTCCGGACAATTTTCCAGAACAATGGACATTCAATATGTTTCCAGAAGAGTATTGATGGCGTATCACGGTTCTATTACTCTTTGGAGAATGACCAAAGATCTGCGTTATATTCGAGAAATGGAAGATAGTCTTAGAGAGATCTTTGAAGAATATACCGCTAAATAAAGTCTAACTCATCGTCTGGTCTTGGACCCGAATTTGATTTTAGAAGCAGATTTATTTTTTTGAGGCTCCTCTATTACATCTCTTAATTCCGTTTTTTCTACATGCAAAAGTTTTAAAGGACTTTCCGCACTTACCTTACATTCCTGAGCATGAGTTGCTGAAAAATTCGTGACGGCCAGCATCATCTGAGTCCAGGCAGTCATTGTTTCCGGATTCCTTTTTGCACTTTGTAACCCGTAAATGATCGGATCCTTCATCCTATCCATCAAATTGCAGGAGGGAAAATAAATCCCGCCCTCTTTCTTTAAGAATCTAGAAACTGGAATGAAAAGAAAATTTCTAATATGGCTCGGCTTCCCCTTAGAAGCTTCCGCGAATTTCAAATATAGGATCAAATTTTTTTCGGCAAGCGTCTCCGCCTCTTTTATTGAAGCTGGATTCTTTTTCAGAATGGAAGAAGATCTCGCAAATCCTCTTTCTATTTCGTAGCGAATATGACGTGCACATAAATGCTGGATCATCTCCCATCCCCCAAGTACGACAGCTTGAGGCCGATAATATGCGATAGAACCGTCACTTTCTAGATAAAAATGTCTTCCTTCTTTCTGGTTCAAATCATAATACAGATCCCCAATAATCACACTATTTGAACTGTGTTCTTCGGCGGAATGTCGTAATTCCTCAAGCGCGACTGCGTCAGTCAGAGGAACGAAAGAATCACTCCCGGCTAAAAAATCCAAACAACTTCCGATAAACTCATGGTGTTCGCTATGTTCCTGATAAGCGGTTACTTGGGGAGAATTACACGAGAATAGGAATAATATACTGCTAAGAAAAAAGAACGAGATACGAGCCATAATCTAATCGAGCGAGTGTTTCATACTCCTTGAATTCTGTCGGTCAAAATCCATTCCTTTTAAAAATAAATTTCCAGTCTTAGGATTTTAGATTTGAAATAGAGGATTCTATGACTAATCTTCAGCCTTCATGAAAGAGAAAATCAGCATTTTCAAAAAGCTCCGATACCATTTCGATAATTTTATGTCTAGGGGAGGAGCGTCCGTATTTGCAGCTCTGATGACCTTATTCTTAGGAGCGTTCATATCCTTATCTTTAGTGAGAATGCTTGGAGCATTTTTCTTTCCGGATGAATCCATTAAAGAATCCGGAGATTTCTTATGGAGAGTATTCCTTCAAATCTCTGATGCAGGAGCTGTTGCGGAAGATGGAGAATCTAATTGGTTCAATAAGGTGATCGGCATATTAAGCGTATTTTCCGGTTTGGTTCTATTCTCCAGCCTAGTTGCATTTATCACAAATCAATTCGACCAGAAAATACAAGAACTCAGGAAAGGAAAAAGTGAAGTTTTAGAATCGGATCATACTTTGATCTTAGGATTCGGAATAAGGACCATTGAAATATTAAGGGAATTGATAGAAGCAAACTCTTCCGAATCAGGAAAGGCCACAGTCATCCTTGCAGACCTAGATAAGGAAGAAATGGACGATTTCCTCTCAGAAAATCTGGAAGACACTAAGACCACTAAAATTATCACAAGATCCGGATTACCTTCCCATCTTCATTCCTTAAAGAAAGTAAATGCTTCCAAAGCAAAAAGTATCATCATCTTGAATCCGTCCGGTTCGGAAGAATCGACAGAAGGTAAATCGATCGGAGATGCAAAAGTACTAAAATCCATAATGGCACTTGTTGCGTTAAATGGGGAATCCGGACTTCCTCCCATAGTCGCGGAACTTCACGGATTAGAGAACCGAAATATTGCTTCGGATCTTTCCGGATCGGTTTTGGTTATGGATGAAAGAAGTATTCTTTCTAAACTGCTTGTACAAACTTCCAGAACTTCCGGTCTTGCAATCGTGTATTCTAATTTGGTCGGCTTTGAAGGAAATGAGATCTATTTCTATAATCCAAAAAGCGGTTGGAGAGGTTTGAACTATTCCGAAATTTCATTTAGGTTCAGGGAATCGGTTCCTTTAGGTTTTAGAAAGATCAACGGAGAAATTATTTTAAATCCCAATCCGGAATATTTACCAGAGAATGAAGAAGATGCGATCATTCTTGCTGAGGACGATTCCAAGATAAAATTCGATGAGAAAGTGGTTGCTGTGACCCCGGCGCTTTCTTACCCGAATACAACCCTTTCTCGACCTATCGATAAACAATTAATTATCGGTTGGAATTCCAAAAGTAAGATCATTGTGGATGAATACGCAAAATTCTCTTCTCCTGATTCCCAGATCGATCTTTTGATCAATGAGTCAAACGAAGAGATCAAATCCTCTCTTGCAAAGCTGAAGGCAAAGTATCCTCGGATCAAACTTAGGTCCTTGATAGCGAACCTTTCGCAAGAAGGTATTTTGGAAAAACTTTCTCCAGAACAATATGATTCCGTAATATTCTTGGCCGAGGAGAAGGAGAATATTGAGGAAGTGGATGCAAGGACCATTTCACTTTTACTAAGATTCCGCCAGTACTTTAAGAAAAAACTCCAGGCAAGCGGTAAAAAAATAGAAACTCAGCTGATTACCGAGATTATGAATTCAGAAAATACCGAATTGGTTTTGGAAACCGGAGTGAAGGACTTTTTGATCTCCAACCAATTCGTCTCCAAGATGATGGCTCAAGTCTCCCAAGAACCGGACGTAATGAGAGTATATGATAGCCTATTCGATCCGGAAGGAAGCGAGATCTATCTCAAGCCCGCATTCTTATATTTCGAGGATTTTCCAAAACGTGTGAATTTTGCAGACTGCATGTTGGCGGCGCAACAGAGGAAGGAAACATGTTTCGGAATCAGGATCGTTTCGGAAGAAACGGATGAATCCAAAGGTTACGGGGTGTATTTAATCCCAAACAAATCGGAATTTTTTACCTTACATGAATCCGATTCTTTGATCGTTTTATCGGAAGACCAGTCTTAGTTTATTTCTTGTCTTCTTTCGTAAAATGGGACTTCTGCGGAAAAGCTCTTACGTATTTTCCGCCGAAATAATAAAGAAGTTTAACGTTTCTTTTTTGGTTTTGCTTTTTTAGGAGAAGCTTTAGCCGTTTTCTTTTTGGCAGGACTTGCTTTCTTAGCCGCAGTTGTCTTAGGACTGACCTTTTTGGAAGGAACAGATGTAACCGTCTCTTTCTTAGCTTCTTCCTTAACGACAGGCTTTTGTTTGATTGGTAGCGGGTCTTTCTTTTCTTCTGAAGTGACAAGGGAGCCCAGGCATTCTATTCCAAGAGGTCCTAAATATAAATTCAAATGTCCGTATTCAGGGATCTCTACGTCGTCAAAATGGCCTAAGGTAGCGCTTTCCCAAGGACGGACGATACCTTCTCCCTTTGTAAATACTGCTTGTACATTATGAAATTTTGAATAAGTTTCTACAACTTCCTTCACTAATTTAGATCCGGGCATCATTTGCCAGGTGCAAGGGAAGATTGGAGCGAGATAGGCCATATAAGTCCCGTGCATAGGCGATCCCACTACGAAAATTTTTCGGACCCTGTCTCTTCCTTTATAACTTAAACCTGCAGCAATAAGTCCTCCCATGGAGTGACAGATCAGATAACAGTCTTTGATATTCTTCTCTATTAGAAAATTCTCAAGTATCTTACTTTTTTTACGGATATTGCCGGTTTGGAATCCAAGTGGGACTACATACACAGGATGCCCAAGAGAGATTAGATGTTTACGCATCGCGGTCCAGGTCAGACCTCTTCCTAAAAATCCGGAAACACATACGATAGGGCGCTTGTATCCTTCGGTATGATCCGGAAGTTCTATAAAGATCCCCAGGATATGACAGAAAAAATAATATATATGGTGATAGATCTCGGCTAAATGTTGTACAATTACAGGACGGATATTCCCTTTTTCGGGAAGGTAAGTAAGATGGTCTCTCTTCATTCGGTTTCTACCGCGGGCGAAAATCCCGCCCTACGGTAGAATCCATTCTCAGCTCCGAGGCGCAAACAGAATTTTGCAGGCTTTTCTAGTCTTAATCTTTTTTGAATTTTAAAGAAGCAGAATTGATACAATATCTTAGACCAGTCGGTTCAGGACCGTCAGGGAATACATGTCCTAAATGCCCTCCGCATCTGGCGCATAGAACTTCTGTGCGAGTCATGCCATGACTTGTGTCCGTTTCTGATTGGATTGATTTTTCTGCCGCCGGTTTATAAAAAGAAGGCCAGCCGCTCCCGGATTCATACTTAGTATCCGAACTAAATAACTCGGCTCCGCAGGCAGCACAAAGGTATTTTCCTTTTTCCTTATTATAGTAATATTCTCCCGTAAACGCTCTTTCTGTCCCTTTTTCCCTAATGATCCGATATTGGTCCGGACTTAGGACTTTTTTCCATTCATCCTCTGACTTCTGTACTTCGTATTTCATCTTACCTCCTTTATTATCTTTTGGAGCTCCTATGGATTCGGAACATCCTGACAAAACGATTCCTACTAAATATACAAAACCGATACCCAGCCCGATTTTATTCATAATTCTATCCTCGACGGATAACTTCGATTTCTCTCCGAAAAGGTTACTTCTAAACCGTGGTCTTAAAGAGTTAAATTATTGTGTTGTTATAGTTGTAAAGCTCAAACATTATTCCAAACACCTGTTCGGTCCTTCTTCTTTGTTCGTATTACAAACCAAAGTCAACCTTCCAAAAACGAAGCATTCAGGTAATACTTGACACAACCTTAATAAAGCAGTACACCTAAATACCTTAAGCGACAGGGAGTATACAAATGATTCAAGGAAATTATTTCCAGGATAACACCGACTTACAAACTCATTTTGATCATCTTATAGATTGGAAGGAGATCGTAGCAGCATACGAAGGCGATTTCCATGATGCATCCAAATACAAGCAAACTAACGATGAAAGATATGCATATGCGCCTTCCACGGTACAGGAAGCGATAGATTATTACAAATCTACGGTGGATGCTTTAGGAGAAATTATGGGAGACTTTGTGGCTCCTCGTAGTAAGGAAATGGACCAGACCGGTCTAAAGTATGAGAACGGTAAAGTCACATTCCCGAAAGCACAGGAAGAATGTTATAAAACCTTAAAGGATGCAGGGCTTATGCCAATCTCCATCTCCAGAAAATACGGAGGTTTAGGTCTACCCGCGACTGTGCAGTCGATGATGTGCGAAATAGCTGCCAGAGCAGATGCAGCATTTTGTTTAGCATACGGGAATATTAATATAGTCGAGATCATGGAAAGATATGCTTCCGACGAAATGTGCAATGAATGGTTGCCTCAGATCGCCGCAGGAAAATTCAGCGCTGCCATGGCCTTAACCGAACCTAACTACGGTTCCGATCTGCCGAATGTGCAAACTAGAGCCACTCAAGATCCTGACGGCACTTGGAGAATTAACGGAGCAAAACGTTTTATCACTCATGCCTGCGGCTATGTGGATTCCCCTTCCGTAATCCTTACGTTAGCGAGAACAGGAAGTCCCGAAAGCGGAGCAAGAGGACTTTCTTTCTTTTTAGTACAAGGGAAAGACGTTCATGTCGCCGGGATCGAACATAAGATGGGATTACATTGTTCTCCTACCTGCGAAGTAGTCTTTGAGAATTCTCCAGGACTTCTGATCGGAAAAACCGGCTACGGTCTTGTAAAATATTCCATGGGTATGATGAATGCTGCGAGACTCACAATCGCAACCCAATCGTTGGGAATTGGAACTGCCGCATATTTCGAAGCAAAAAAATATGCGTCGGAAAGAATACAATTCGGCAAACCAATAGAGAAGATCCCAGCAGTCCGGAAAATTTTGGACAAGATGGAAAGAGAAATTTTAGCAACAAGATGCCTTGTTTCCGAAACAGGAAGAGCGATCGACCTTTATCATTGGAGAAAGGAAAGAATGCTCAAAGAAGAAGGTAAGAGCGAGAGAGATGTTAACCAAGACGAAACGATCCGTCGTTGGGAAAAACTCGCGGACTTATTCACTCCTCTTAGCAAATATTACGCTTCCGAAGGTTGTGTGGCGCTTGCGTCAGACGCAATCCAAATCCACGGCGGAAGCGGATACACCGAGGATTACGATGTGGCAAGGATCTATAGGGACAGTAGAATCACTACAATTTACGAAGGTACTACTCAGTTGCAGATCGTAGCGGCAATCGGAGGTGTGGTTTCAGGAATGGCAGCGAGCGGGCACCTAAGAGCTTACGCAGAAGAAGAAATGTCCAAATTTTCTCCCTCTACGGATCTTAGATCCCTTTGGGAAAAATTGGAACAAGCAGTTCATTCTTATAAGTCGATAGGAGACGGTTTTACAAAAGACGAACTCGCTTTCGAAACTGTAGAGATAGCGGCCAGATTTGTAGCTGGAATGTTATTAGAAAAATCTCTGGGCCAAGTGGATGGCGAGCTTAAAAAACAGAGAACCAAACATTCACAAGATTATAATATAGATTCCTTGGCTATTGCAGAAGGAAATCTTTTACGTTTGGAAAGAGCGAACCGGCAAGCAGCGGCGGTTTAAAATAAAGAACGGCCGGCGATCGTCGGCCGTTCTTTTATTCTTCTTTTTTTTCTCCGGGAAGATGAGGAATTTCCCCAATTGCAACTCCTAGAGCGATACGGTTCAAAGAATGTTGGTGTAACATTTTTCGATAAGTAATCTCAGCGTTTAACATTGCAATCCTGGAGGCAATCGCTTCTATCCTACTGTTTCTGCCGGATCGATAGCCGCTTGCCTGGCTTTGAGAAGTCTCTTGAGCGAATGTAAATGCTTTCTGGTAGATCGCTAATATCTTTTGGGAATTCTTAAAGCTTTCGAAAGCATTACGGATTTCTTGAGTGGCGGTTCTCCTAGTTTGGGACGCTGTTAACTTCGCTTGTTTTTTCGCGGAATCAGCCGCTTTCAGATCCGCCATCTGAGAAAATGGTGTCAGAGGCATCGTGATCTGCAATTGAGCGGTGACATCCTTGGAATGAGTTTGGCCGGGATACGGAAAAGAATAATAATTGTTTAATGCAATTGTAGGGGCAAAACCCACCCAGGCCTTATCCTTTTGCGCATCTGCAACCTTTACGCTTTGGTAGGCGGAAAGTACATCGTATCTTTTCGCCAAATATTCTTCGGGTTCCATTCCGGTCGGTATAGGCTCCAAGTCAGCTTTGAATCCTGCGACGGAGATCGGTTTCTCATAACCCACCATCGTGGCTAATGTGATACGCACCTGCTCTAATTGGAATTTTGCATCCGCAAGAACCGCTTCCGCATTGGAAAGACTAGTCTCCGAATTCAGTAGGTCGGACCTCATGATCCTTCCAACCGCATACATTCTTTTCCTTTCTTGCAAAGAGTCTTGGTTCAACTCGTAGGCTTCCTGTGAAATTTTAACACTTTCTTCCAATTGTAAAAAGTTGAAGTAAGCTTGAGCGATTTCCAAATACATTCTGCCTGCTTCATGTTTTGCTTCCAATCTTCTTTGCTCCGCTAAACTTTTGGAGGCTCTGTAATCTTGGTAAGAAGAAAGTCCCGCAGAGATCGGAATACTTAATAACAAACGAGAACCGGCTCCCACAGTAGGAGGTAAATTACTCCCCGAACTGGAAGAAGGTAATAAAGAAAGAGGATCTCCACTTTGGATCGCCTTATAAGTTTTATAATTATCTATAATGGAAGGTTGTTGAGTATGACCTGGAACCGAATAGAACTTATTGAACACATAAGAAAGAGTCGGCATAAAACCTGCGAATGCCTTATCCTTCTGCGCTAAAGCCTGTTCCGTTGCCTCGTTTTTCAACGCAATCCTTTCCGTTCTTTCCACTGCGAGAATATAAAGATCATCCAAACCGAACGTTTCTTTCGCGACCGTTTTTTCCACATCCTGTGTGGTAATCCCGGTAATATTTTTTAAACTTTCCTCAACTACTCCGTCTGCAACTTTTACTTCCGGACTGGAAGCGCACTCCAAGATAAGCAAACAAGCAAGGCAAGATAATATTACTTTTCTGTAATTATTAAGAGTATCTACGTACTTCATCTTTCTCATTTTCCATAAGATAATAAGCGGCAGGAACGACCACCAGAGTGATCAATGTTGAAACAACCAAACCGCCTAAAATGGTGATCGCCATCGGTATCCTAGTTTCCGCTCCCGGGCCTAAAGCCAAAGCGGGGGGAATAGCAGCCGCAATCGAAGAGAATGTTGTCATGAGCACCGGCCTTAAACGGACAGGACACCCGATCCGAATCGCATCCGCAATATTCCTACCTTCGCCTCTTACATGATTCACAAATTCCACGAGAAGAATTGAATTCTTCTTAACGAGTCCCAAGAGCAGGATCAATCCGATAAAGCTATACATATTGAAGGACTGCCCTGCGATAAAAAGAGCGATTAACGCGCCTGAAAAACTGAAAGGCATGGAAAGAAGAATATAAAAAGGCTGTTTTAGACTATTGAACTGACTCGCTAAGATCATAAAGGACATTATAATTCCTAAGATCAAAGCTCCAGACAAACTGGACTGCGACTCGGAAGCGGTTTTTGCGGAACCGGTAACTTCCACATGATAACCTTCCGGAAGCATTTCTTTCGCGATCCGGATCGCTTCGTTGGTTGCCCAGGTCTGTCCTTTTTCCTTTGGAGGATTTCCAAAAATTTTAATGGATCTATCCCGATTCACTCTGGTGATATTTTTGAGAGTATTGGTCGGCTGCAGTACCAAAACATCTTTTAGGCGAACAATCTCTCCGTAAGTGTTCCTAACCCCGATGTTCGGAATGATATCGGTGCTTTCTCCTTTATCCTTATCTATCTTGACCCTAACGTCAAAACTCCTACCGTTCTCAGTAAAACGACTTACGTTACGTCCTCCCATTAAAGGTCCGATCGTATTGCCTATATTCGCCATACTCACACCGCGGATTGCAGCCGCTTCCCTGTTCGGTAAAATTTTTACTTCAGGCTGTCCGGAAACATAATCCGTATCTATATCCAAAATCGTTTTAGAAGAATCTAATTTTTCTCGGATCGAATCGGAAAGTTTTGCAAGTGTGCCCCAATCAGGTCCTGTTAGGACCAACTCAACAGGATAACCTCTTCCCGCACTGAAACCTCTTTGAGAAAGATCTTGGACGGAAAATTTTGCTTCAGGCACAAGTTCTTTCAGATCTTTTCTGAACTCGGCAAACACTTCGGATTGAGTGATCTCTCTTCCTGTTTTTTTGCTCTTAGGGCGATTTCCCATATCCTTCATGGTAACGAAGAACATACCGGTATTGGATTCCGTTCCTCCCATTCCGCCCACATTACTCAGATATTTTTCCACGATTGGGCGAGTGCTTAGATAATTTTCCACCTTCTTCATTGCTTCGTCCGTACGAATGATAGAAGAACCTATAGGCATTTTTGCTCGAACAATAAATCTTCCCATGTCTTGAGGAGGAATGAACTCCTTCTTTAGTAAGAACAAAAAGATAAGGGAGAATGCAAAGAACAGAATGGAAGAGACAATCACAGTTCCCGGTTTACGAATTACGAATTCTAAAACTCTTCCGTAAACCCGCTCGGAGAATTGTAGAAAGTTCTCAATGACAGGATCCATTCTTTTGAAAAAGGAAAAACGATCCGCGATGGTCTTTAATTTAGAGAAAAAAGTATCCGCAGGTAAAGTAAACGGTGATTTGGATCTTTGTTTTTTCTGAGCTTCCTTACTTTCTCTATAGCGGGAAGCTCTCATCGGAGTAAAACTAAGAGCTTCAAAAAGAGAAAGAGCGACCGCTACCGAAACAGTAACTCCGAATTCCAAAAAGTAACGTCCAATAATCCCGGACATAAATGCAACCGGAAGGAATATTGCTATGATCGCAAGTGTAGCGGCTAACGCTGCGAATCGTATCTCGGATGCACCATCCAATGCAGCCTGAAACCAGGTTTTTCCGGATTCTCTATGCCTACTGATATTTTCCAATACCATGATAGCATCATCGACGACTATACCGGTGGCCAAAGAAAGTCCAAGCAGAGTGAAAGTATTTAAAGTAAAACCCGCAAAATATAGGATCAAAAAAGTTCCCATCACGGAAGTAGGGATTGCAAGAAGGACGTTCCAAGTACTGCTCCAATTCCCTAAAAACAATCTACATACCACCCCGGTCAGCACTGCAGAAAGTATAAGAGTAAAGACTAATTCGTGGACCGAGTCCCTGATAAATGTAGTGTTATCATTGGAGATATTCAGTTCGAATCCGGAAGGAAGACTCGATCTTAGTTCTTCCACCTTTTCCTTTACAAGGTCTCCGACTTCTACCGCGTTTGCACCTTTAATCTTTTTGATTCCTAGACCAACTGCAGAAACTCCGTTAAATCTAGAAATTCTTCGGATCTCATCCAGACCGTCTTCGATCTTGGCAACTTCTCTCAAACGAACCGGGCGGAACATCGCCGCGCCGCTTCTGGAGTTGATATATATATTAGAAAATTGTTCTACAGTCGGAACGTCTCCCACTGCCCTTAAAGAAACTTCGGAGAGTTTATTTTGTACTCTACCGGACGGAACTTCTATATTCTGTTCCGTTAATGTATTAATGATATCGTTTACGGTAAGTTCCGCTCTCAAGAGTCGGATCGGATCCAAAAACACATTGATGGTGCGGTCCACGTAACCGCCGAGGATGATCTCTCCTACGCCGGGAATTTCTTGGAACTTATCTTTTAGCCTAGTCTTAACAAAGACCATTTTTTCCTGATCGCTTCTATTCGGAGCGGTCAACGCAACCCAGATGATCGGCTGGTCGTCCGGATTGGATTTCATAATGATCGCCGGGTCTAGATCATCAGGAAGTTTATTACTTACCTGGGCGATCTTAGTTTGGATCTCTTGGACGGCAACATCCACATCACGTTTGAGTTCCAACTCGACGGTGATTGTAGCGGAACCGTCCGTGGAAACTGAGCGAACCTCTACCACACCCTGGACAGTCATTAGGACTTCTTCGATAGGGTCGACTACGTCCGTCTCCATAACCTGAGCGTTTGCCCCGGTCAAGTTGAGAGTAACGTTTACGATCGGGAAGTCCACGTCTGGCATCTGAGAAAGACCCATACGGGAGAAGCCGATACTTCCGAGCAGGATGATAGCCGCCATCATCATCCATGCAAAAATCGGATTGCGAATAGAAACCTCAGAAAGCTTCAAAGGAACCTCTTTCTATCTGTATTTGTAGGGAGGGATTTTTGTTTAGTTATAGGACCTGTCTTTTTCGCATAAGTGCCAGATTTTTTCTTGTCCGAAAGATCAGAAAAGTGTACTAAACAAAACTCATGTCGTTTCAATTATTGGATCCCGAAAAAGGAATATTTCTCTCAGAAGCAGGTTCCACGAATACCATCCTAAAAGGAAAGGAATTCCCACCTGGGTCTTGGATCCTAGCGGATTTTCAATCTTCCGGAAGGGGAAGAAAAGGAAAATCATGGAGTATTTTGGGAGAAGAACCTTTTATTTTTTCTGGTAAATTCTCCTCTGATTCCAACCTAGCTTCACCTGGGCTATTCTCCCTATATGTTGGAGTCGCGGTAGCAAAGGCGATTTTGTCTATATACCCTTCTGCCAGCAAAAAAGATCTTAAGATCAAATGGCCGAACGATATTTATTTAGATGGAAAAAAAGTCTGCGGTATATTGATCGAAACGGAAAAAGAAGGAGAAGTTTGGGATTGGATCCTTGGGATAGGAGCGAATCTTTACGGTACTGAAATTCCGGATTATCTGATTGATGCGGGATTCATCACGGATGATCCAAATGAAAAAGGAAGAAGAAGCCGATTTTTAGAAACTTTACTTCCCTTTCTAAATGATGCAGTATTAGCAATTTCAGATGGAGAAAGAAGAATAGAATTCATCAATGAAAAACTTCTCTGGAAGGGAGAAACGATCGCCTGGACTGAAAATGGAGAACAAAAAACTGCCACTCTTTTAGGTGTGAATGAAGAGGGGAAATTATTAGCTCGGACCTCGGTCGGAAACATGGTCGAATTCATTGACAGCCCCGAGGATTTTAGGTCCTTGGGATAGAATGATTCTAGTAATCGATGTCGGCAATACCAACACTGTCTTTGGTATTTATAAGAACGGTTCCAAAGAGCCGATTTTCCATAGAAGAACAGTTACTCGAAGAGATAGGACTTCCGACGAAATGGGACTTTATCTCAAGGGCTTTTTGCGAGAATTCGAAATAGATAGTAGCCAGATCGTAGGCGGCATCTATTCCTCCGTTGTTCCTCAATTAAATCCTATCCTAGAAAGAATGATCCATGATTGGTTCCAAATAGAACCGATCAGAGTTCAGTACCAAATGAAGTTACCTTTCGGGATCAAGTATCCCAGACCTTTCGAGATCGGCGCCGATAGATTAGTGAATGCCGCCGCCGCAGTGAAGGATCACCCGGGAAAATCGATCATCATCGATTTAGGAACTGCTACCACATTTTGCGTAGTGGATGATACTCCAGATTATTTGGGTGGAGTGATCGCTCCTGGACTCAAAGGCTCGATGGACGCATTGACCAGAAACACCGCTCAATTACCTCCAATCGTATTCCAAGCTCCTTCGAAAATATTAGGGGATTCTACTATAGAATCTATCCAAGCTGGATTCTTTTTCGGATGGATAGGCCTTTTAGAAGGTATCATCAAAGAAGTAAGAGCAGCTTACGGAAACGATTATAGAGTGATCGGGACCGGTGGACTAGTTACCACTATCCATGCGGCGAATCCTAAAATTTTCGATAAAATAGAACCCCTGCTTACTTTAAGGGGATTACAAATATTATACGAAGATAATGCAAAATGAATCTGTTGATCGTAGGGCTGGGAGGATTTTTAGGATCGGTTTGCAGATATATGATATCTCAAACGATCTCTAAAGAATCCGGCCTATTTCCACTTTCCACATTTGCGGTAAATATAGCCGGATCGCTTCTCATTGGGGTATTTTACGGACTATCACAAGGAAAGATATCTGAAGAAGCTAGATTGTTTGCAACTGTGGGATTTTGCGGAGGATTTACGACCTTTTCTGCTTTTGCTTTAGAAAACCTAAAACTACTCCAATCAGGAAGCTATTTTAGTTTTTTTGCATATATATTGCTCAGCACGATAGTATGTATTACTGCCGTGCTGCTGGGCATCTACTTGAGTAAGTAAAAAAGATTTCGCTTAAGGAAGACGGATCTCTTTTTTAGTACCACCTTTAGAACCTTTTAAGGTTTTAGTTTCCGGATCGATTTCAGAAAGAGAATCATATTCAATCGGCACAACAACTTTACCTGTTTTATCGATCAGACCGTATTTGCCGCCTTCGATACGAGAATGTTCTCCATCACTAACGGACTTACAATCGTTACAAACTATGGAAAAACCTTGCTGGATCTGAAAAGCAAAATCGTAATTTGCCTCTATAACCTTCTTACAGGAAGAATCAAAAAATCCAAATTTAGAATTTTCTACGAATCGAGCCAAACCTTCTGAAAATTCATCCGGGCCGTTATCGAAAGCAAAAGCATTTAATAAAACTTTGTTTTCAGGATCTAAACAAACCCACCCGTCTTTACCAAAAGCAAAACCTACGCCGTTCTCATTAAAATCATAAGAGATGGAATACTGAGGGGATATCTGGACTTTTCCGTTCTGGTCCTTATAACCGTAAATACCGTTCTCTTCGAAAGAGACTAGTTGTAATTTTTTAGAACAAAAAGCAATCAAAGGCAAAAAAGCCAGAAGTACAAAGAGGTAAATTTTTCGATCCATAGATCCTCCAATATATCATTTATTTCTAAAAGAGCCGCTCATAGCGAAACCTACATAAGCAGACGCAATAGCATCCCAAGAATCGTCATGTCCGGTCAAATTTTCCAGACCCAAAAGAAGTTTTAAAGCAGCTTTAATATCCTTTTTGTCCGCGGTCCCACTTCCTGTAGTTCCCTTTTTGATCTGAGAAGCAGTCGGTTCGACCAACGGAATATTATGTTCTCCTAATGTAAGTAAAACGACCCCTCTCGCCTCATAAACTCTAGCGGCTGTCGTTCTATTCTTAGCAAAAAACAATTCTTCCACAGAAGCCAGATCAGGATGGTACTCATCCAAAATGGCGTCCAATTGTCTGCGAATCGCGATCAAATTGACGGGACTTTTTGTTCCACTCGGAACTTCTATCGTGCCGTAAGTGAGAACACGAATTACGGATTTATCTTTTTGAAGAACGGAATAACCTAGACGATGGGACCCAGGGTCTATTCCTAAAATTTTCACCAAAAAGACTCCTGAGTTAAAATTTTGCTTTAAGTTGTAGGAATTCCTACATGGGCAAAGGGGCGCCCCCGCCCGGCTTCGGGTGGGGGGAGTGGCTCGTGGGAGAGCCCATTCCCCTCTATCACAAATCCCTCAAACCGACAACCACGTTTCCTAATGCAAAACTTTGTTGGAATTCCAACAAAAGTCCGCAGGCCCTAGAAAAAGAAAAGTCGGAGAAAAATTTTAGCCGAATTCTTTTTCTAATTCCGAAGAAAGTTCGAAGTTAGAGTTCACTCCTTGAACATCATCGTGACCTTCCAAGTTGTCGATCAGCTTCATTACTTTTTCTGCAACTTCCTTGTCGGAAACTTCCGCACCGACCAGGGCTACGAATTTAATCTCCGATTCTTCGGACTTTATCCCTTTATCATTCAAAGCAGTCTGAACGGCTTCATAGTCATCCGGAGAAGTTACTACTCTAAAAACTTCTCCCTCGTTCTGAACATCTTCCGCGCCTGCACCAACGGCTAACTCGAATAATTCCTCTTCGGAAATTTGATCGGAAGGAATTACGATAATCCCCTTCCGCTCAAAAAGGCGACTAACGCTGCCGGTAGTCGCCAAAGACCCGCCTAACTTGGTTAGAATACTTTTGATTTCCGGAGTAGTCCTTGATTTTTTATCGGTAACCGCTTCCACCATGATCGCAGTCCCACCAGGACCGAAACATTCATAAAGGCATTCTTCATACACTACACCTTCCAACTCTCCGGTCCCTTTTTTGATGGCCCGGTCGATATTGTCTTTAGGCATGTTACTGGCCTTCGCCTTCAAAACTGCGAGTCGTAATCTTGGGTTGGTATTTATATCCCCCCCGCCCATGCGAGCCGCAACAGTGATCTCCTTGACCACCTTAGTAAAAATTGCCCCTCTTTTAGAATCGATAGCGTCTTTTTTGCGTTTAATCGTTGCCCATTTACTATGCCCGGACATCGGATTTCCCCTTATATTTAAGAATAGATCGGTTTAAAAAATATATAAGATCAAAAACAGGAAAGCCGGCTAAAAACCGGTCCCACTTTTTCAACAAAACCCAGTTTTTCCAGCCTGTCCATCCTTTTTGGACCCATCATCTCCGAAGAAATCCAAACAAAATGCCAAACCTTTCCAATAAAATCCAAATCTACCAATCAAACAAAAATCAACCAAGTCCCGATCTAACTAAAACCTGAAAAAAGCGAAAGAATATTATAAATTTTTAAAATTCTTCCGAAAGCTTAGGGCGGCTCCTCGCACGCTCGGATCGCGCTGCTACGGGTTCGCGTATTTGCGCTCATCCGGGCAAGCCCGGACTAAGGCCCTGTGCATCGCTGCCGCAAAACTATATGCGGGATCAACAGTATATCAGGACTCAATTTTAAGAAAAGATCTCCCCACCCTGTCTTGGGTGGGGGCCGGTATGGTGGTACCTCAAAGGCATTCGATACGATTGCCCTTACCACAATTCTCATTAAAGATCAACAGAATTTTACGTCCTCAAACCACGTTGGAATTCCCACATGGTTTCTACTTGCAGAGAAAATATAGGTCTTCTCCAGCATTTCTTATATTTCGCATAACGTATAACCTCCTGTCACTGAGATCAGTACAAAAAATTCAATTGTTATTAATAACAATTGTTTTACATAAAACGATCCATTCGTCCCCCGATGCGATCTCTTTGTCCCTAATAAATTGACTAGTTTTAGAACCTGGAGTAAACTCCCGCGTATGCGAATCCTAATCGTAGAAGATGATATATTATCCTCTCGCTGTTTGGAAATTTTAGCGAAAGAGTTTTTGAATGAAAGAATACAAAGTATTCATGCAGTTTCGGACCCTGAATCTGCGGCGGAATTTATACGCAAAAATCCGTTGGATTTATTATTCTTAGATATTAATCTGCAAGGGGAGACCGGTTTCAAACTTTTAGAAATCGAAAGCAGAAGTTTTTTCCAAACCGTCATAGTATCTTCCGAAAGAGACAACGCTGTAAAAGCTTTCGAATTTTCAGTGTTGGATTTCCTACCGAAGCCGATCACAAGAGAAAGATTCGGGATTTCTATCCAAAGATATCTTTCTTCACATCCGAATGTATTCTCTCCAAAAGGAATCCCTCTCAAAAAAGAAGAAGGGATCAATCTAATCGAACCTGAAAATATAGTATTCGCAAGATCGGAAAGAAATTACGCAAGATTATTCACAAAAGACGGAAGTGTAGAGAAGGTCAGAAAAACCTTGGACCAACTCCAAAAAGATTTGGAAGCTCATGGATTTTTCAGAGCCCACAGAAGTTATTTGGTCCGGTTGGACGAAGTCAAAAAGATCTTATTTAAGACGCCAACTACCTACCGACTTCTACTTCATACGGATCATAGTATTCCCGTTAGTCGATCTCAAGGAAGCAAACTTCTCTCAATATTCAAAAATTCGAATCACAAGGTGTTAGGTCTGCCGTGAAAAACTTCTATGTTGCAATTCGATTTAGGACCAAAAACTTTATATTATCTATAAAGAAACATTTTCAGATACTAAGAGAAGTAAAGAACAACGAAGAATTCATACGGTCCGCTTATTTCGAAGTGTATCTTATACTCAGATATCTGTTTCCATTTCTATTCATAGTTTATATTCCCTTCGCGGTCTTAGACTGGACCGACTTCCTGAAAAATTCCGGATACTTCCCTCTCTTGATCTATAACTCAATTTTTATTCCCGGTTGTTTTCTTTTTACCGCTCTACTCAATTTTCCGATCCTAAAAAACGAAAACAGCAGAAGATGGATCACAGTAGCCGGAACCTTATTTTTAACTTCCGCAGGAACAGCGATGAACCTGCTGATCTTTCAATTCGGGACGGATATTTCGCTATTTGCATTCACTCAGCTCGGCATCGCAGTGCTTCTTCGTTATCCGGATAAAACTAAGAAGATAATCTATTTCACTAATTACGCGGTATTCTTCGTAGCTATGTTCTGGTTAGGAAAAAACTCATCTTTTCTGATCCAGAACTTTTTCTTCACCATGGTCATGACCGTCTTATTGGATCTGATCAGCTTTCTCACCAAGGTGAATTCTTTCCATAAGGAACAATCTATCAGAGATCTGAATCGAAAACTGGTAATGGAATCCATTAAAAAATCTGAAATTTTAAGAATAGCCATCCATGATCTTAAAAGTCCTGTCACAGGGATCTTAAGTTTAGTAGGACTTTATACAAGAGAGCCGAGCCATATTCCCGTAAATCGAGTCGCGTCTTCTTATGCGGATCCGCCTGAAATTTTGGATCATATAGATAGAACTTCCCGCAAAATTTTGGAATCTATCGAAGACGTTTTATATCTAGCAAGTTCAGGAGATACGGAAACGATCGAGAACCGAATCCAAAAATTAAATCCGGAATTATTATTAAGATCGGTAGCCTGTAATCTGAACTTCCTATTCTCCTCTAAGAACATAAGTGTAGAAGACAATCTCTCCGAATATAACTTCTACTTTCAAGCGAATCCTCAGATACTGTATAGAGTATTCGATAACCTACTAAGTAACGCCGCCAAATTCTCTCCTGTAAATTCTGAGATTTCTCTCAAAAGCGAACTCGTCTCGGAAATATATGAGAAAACCCTAATTATCAAAATTGAAGATTCAGGACCGGGATTCCAACCAGAAGACGAAAAAGATATGTTCAGGGAATTTTCTATCCTTTCCGCAAAGCCTACCGGCTCCGAATCCTCAAGCGGGATCGGACTCGCATTGGCTAAAAAGTTATTAGATAGAATGGGAATACGTATCCGCCTAGGTAACTCCGAAACACTCGGGGGTGCCCAGGTAATATTAGAATTTCCGCAATCAAAAGCGAAATAGGGAGTTAAGAACTGGAGGCAAATCAAAATGAAAGATGTGAAGAGAATTTGGTTGGGAGGAATAGTACTAGCGTTATCCGTAACGTCATTTTACTGTAGCCCTGATCAAAATACGAACAATACCCAAGACCTGGCTTTATTAGGAGGACTTTTAGAAACTCCTGAGAAGGGAACCGGAAATCTGGGAGGATTAGATAACACGGATCCGAAAGCCCAAAATATTTTGGACGATCTAACAAGCGTTGTCTATGGATCTTACGATGTAGTGTATATTCCTGGTGCAGTATGTAGCAACGGAACTCCTTACAAAATATTCGTAGATCGTGCAGATGGGATCTTGGATTGGCTGTTAGGATATTCCAGCAGATTGTTGGTATATTTGGAACCTGGAGGCGCTTGTTGGGATTACGAAAGTTGTACGGGACAAACTGGTATCAGAGGAGCTGCAAATCCTAACGGAATTCCTGATAACCATATGAACTTCGGAGCGTTTATAGATCCGAACGTTCCAGGTGGAAGTCCAAATGCGGTGATCTCTCCGATCATATTAAGAAACCACCCTACCGGACAAAATGTGAAAACTTCCAATTGGAACAAAGTGTTTATTCCTTACTGCACCGGAGATGTGTATTCGGGAAATAAGGTTGCAACATATTCGGATCCGACCGGACAAAATCCCCCGATCACCTATCGTCACGTAGGTGCCAAAAATATGGAGTTGGTCATCGATTGGCTGAAAAACAACTTTAACAAACCTAAGGAGATGTTTGTTTCCGGATGTAGCGCAGGGGGAGCCGGCTCTTTGATCAATTATCACTTCATTAGAAAAGCTTTAAGTCCTTCTAAAAGTTATCTATTGAATGATTCAGGACCTATCTTTCCCGCGCCTGGATTCGGTAATCAGTGGCCTTTGCAGCAAAAAATCAAAGATGCCTGGAATACCGAGTATTTTATCGGCAAAGCCCAGCCTGATTTTCCTTCCGTGGACATTCGTGCCGACTATGGAAAGATCAGCGAGGCGCTCGCTCAAAAATATCCGAATGATAAACTGGCGATCACTTTATTCAGAAGAGATGCCAATTATTCAATGTATTCTTATGCAAGATTTTATGGATTGGACGAGAACAATCCTGCAGATAAGGAATACATCATTTCCACTCTCTGGGCACAGGACATCGAGAATTTGAAGGCTCAATACGATAGATATCCGAATCTCGAATATTTTATACCGTATTATAGAAGTATCAATGAAAGCCATTGTACTTCTATTGTGGAATTTACCGGAACTGAAATAGAAAATACCGGAATTACACTCGGGACCTTCATTAACGATTATCTATTAGGAAGTTCCACTTTCAGAAGTTTCTTTGAAAGTGTGAACCCGAACGATGCAAACGTAACGAATTTCTGGTTCGCGTTAGTTAATCTTCTACTATAATCTCTCTCGGAGAAGGCGGACATATTGCCGCCTTCTTTTTTTCATTCTACTTTTAAGCCGCTTTTTCTTCTTTTAAAGGGACAACGTAACCCCAGAAAAGTGCCATCATAATTCCTGCAATGTACATCCAAATGCTGAAAATTGCAGACGGAAGAGCTACCTTAGGACCGAAAAATTGGATCGCAAGAGTCATACCAAGAGTAGTATTTTGGATCGCAACTTCGATAGAGATGGTTCTCGCCTGCTTCTCTGCAATCCCCAATATTTTAGGGAAAAAATAACCTGCTATAAATCCGAAAGTGTTATGAAGAATGACCGCAAATCCCACTAAAAGGACCATTTCTATAAAATTGTCCCTGTTCTTATAAGTTACAAAAGCGACTACGAAAACTAAAAACAGAATGGAGAATATTTTATAAGGAGTCTCTATCTTCTGAGCAAAGTTAGGGAACTTATGTTTTACAGCCATGCCGATCGAAATCGGAAGGACAATGATCACCACAACAGTCTTAAGCATTTCCACAAAGGAGATCTGCATAACACTGGAACCGGTTGAATCCAATAACGAACCGAAAAATGCGACGATCACTGGTGTCAACAACGGACAGAGAAGTGTGGAAAGTGCCGTGATCACAACAGCAAGAGCAACGTCTCCCTTTGCCAAATAATTGATCAAATTAGAAGTAGTCCCACTAGGGCAAGATCCTACAAGAATGACGCCTAACGCGAGTTCGTATTCCAAACCTAAGATCAATACGACCGCGTATGCTGCCAAGGGCATGATGACGAAATGGCCCAAGGTACCGACCAAAGTTTGGAGAGGAGTTGTAAAAATCCGTCTAAAATCTCCGACTGCTAGCCCGAAACCCATTCCGAGCATTACGATTGCCAAAAGAGCCGGAAGTAGCCCCTTTTCGACTGCACCTAGTTGCATGATTCTCTCCTTAACATAACACCTGTTTTATTATTTTTATCACCGAGAAGAATCTCGGCTCTTATTTCCGGGAACGTATCTTACTGACCGGAAAGCCCTGGGCTGAAAAGCTTTTTTTCTCCCCAGTCCGAACTGGTTTCTAATCCAAAGACCCTAAAATTTTCATCAAATCGTCAAAGGGAACCGTTCCAGTAATCCGACCAATGAAAAGGTCCTGAATCCAAACAATTTCATTTAGTTTGACATAAAACTAAATATTTCCAGAAAAGGAAATATTCTAATACGACCGGAGCGACAAATGCACGTATTATCCCTCTCCGACTCTAAGCCGGGGTTTTTCAAAAGAATATTAGAAAAATGGAAACTATTTAGATTTAATAGAATGATCCGTAATAATTGGCCCGTCTATCATAGGCTCGGCCCCAGATTCGAGTTTGTTTCGGAAGATCTTCTAAGACTAAAAGTCCGATTTCCTTTTAACAATAAAACCAAAGGTTATAATGGATTCCATTTCGGCGGAGCAATCTACGCATTCGTGGATCCATTGTATGTTTACTCTATATCGGAAAGCTTGGGTCCTGAATATCTTGTTTTAGACACAAAAGCAGAGATTGATTTTCTGAAAGCAAGTAATCAAGACCTGATCGCCGAAACGAAAGTTTCTCACGAAGATATAAGATCCATCCGCGAAGAATGCGGAGCTAAAAAGAAAACCTCCCGGATCTATCAAATTGAGATCTTAGATCCGGATGGCCAAAAAGTCGCGATCGTTAAAAAGACAATTTATATCAGGAAACTGAATCCTTCTTTTCCCATAACTTCAAGACTATAAGTCCGGAAATCACTCCGAATATTAGGAACACTGTGCCCAATGTATATTTCAATTGCAGAAGATATCCTATTCCGAAAAGCCAGGCGTATAAGGAAAAAATCGACAATAACCAGATCCTTATTCTGGAATAGAAATTTTTGCGAGCGGATACTCCACCCCATCTTCCCCAGAAGCCAAAAGGGTGCAGCTTGTTTACGAATGCGTCTAATACTTCGTCCGGAACCGGAGCGGTAAGAAAAGTCACTAAAATCGAAACGATTACACTTCCTAATGCAGTGAAAAATAGGAGATAATCCGCGTTTACATCCGGATATACTTTATATAAAATGAATGAAAGAACTAAAGCTGTTCCCATTCCGGATAATTCCGTCCAAGCGTTAGCTCTCCACCAGATCCATCTTAAGATCTGAGGAAGCCCCAAACCGGACGCCATTGCTAAGAAAAATTTCCACGCGGAAGCGATGGAGTTCATTTGGGTTGCTACTAAGATAGCGATTCCCGCCATTAAGACTACCGCAATCCTTCCTGCTACGACAGTTTCTTTGTTTCCGGCATTCGGTTTTAGAAATCTTAAATATAGATCGTTTACTAAATAACTAGCTCCCCAGTTGATATGAGTATCCGCCGTAGACATGAATGCAGCCATCAAACTTACAAACACCAATCCCAAACATCCAGCAGGCAGAACTATCTTCATTAGCACCGGATATGCAATCTCTCTATCCGACTGAACGACACTTCCTGCCGGTTGGAATAGATCCGCATCATGCAAAGGGAATACTACCAAACATACGAGACCCGTTAATACCCAAGGCCAGGTGCGCAAAATAAAATTAGCGATATTAAACCAAAGAGAACCTAATTCCGCATCCCTAGGTGTTTTTGCGGTATGTAATCTCTGCGCTAAATATCCCGATCCGTCCGAATGATATTGGATCCACCACTGTACACCTATGAATATTAGAAAAACTTGAAGAGGAAGTCCATGCTCTTCTTCTCCTATCCTTGGCCAAAAAGAAATGATGGATTCCGATTTTCCGGGATACAGAGTTTCTAATTTGGAATACAGACCTTCTAAACCGCCTACGTATTGGACCGCAAAGACTGCAAATACGACTGCGCCACTTATTCCTAAAGCAAATTGGAATAAGTCCGTCAGGATCACACCTTGGATCCCGCCCATACTACTATAAAAAACTACGACTGAAAAAAGTATAAGTACTGTAAGTGTAGTATTCAAATCTCCTAATATTAAAAAGCTTGGCCAAGCTCCGGAGATAGATCCGAATACTTCTGAGCCAAGCAATACGTTCCAATCTAAGAATGGAGCGGTGATCTTGGACATTGCCTTAAAGACCCAGCCCAATATGATAGAATTAAAAAGGATACTTAAGAAGAATGCTTTTGCTGCTCTTAGGATCGCGGCTCCAGTTCCGGAATATCTTAATTCTACGAATTCAACATCCGTAAGAACTTCTGCCTTTCTCCAGGAGGCGGCAAAGAAAACAGTAATGATCAGATAACCGATCGCCCAACTCCACCAGAGCCAGTTCCCGCCTACGCCATCCGCAGCAACCATGCCAGTAATGACCAAAGGAGTGTCCGCGGCAAACGTAGTCGCGACCATAGAAGTTCCGAGCCACCACCAAGGAAGTTTTCTGTCCGCAACGAAATAAGAACTCAAACTTTCTCCGGCCTTAGAGGAAAGAAGAAGTCCGACCGAAAAAGCAAAAATGATATAAGCTAAGATCAGATACCAATCAATAGGAGAAAAAATGGGGTCCCCCTTCTCCCGAACAAGGGAGAACTCTCCATAAAGATCGGCCGACTTTCCTTGAAAACAAGGATTCTTTCCAGCCTTCCGGATTTGATTTATCTTGATCCCCGCCCCAAGCCCAAAAAGATGGTTGGCAGCGATGGCAAACATAATCGTCCAAAAGTATGGGGGAACATCTGTAGGATCTCCCGATCGCATCCGGAACGTAGCCGGTAGAATCAAACGTTATCATGAAGAAGGCAACCATGTTGTCGTAGTCGTTTCCGCAATGGGACATACGACGGACGAGCTCGTGGACCTTGCCGATAAGATCACTAAAAATCCTCCTAAAAGAGAGATGGACATGTTATTGTCCACAGGGGAGCAGGTTTCTATTTCTCTTCTTGCAATGGCTCTTTGGGATATTGGAGTTCCTGCAAAATCATTCACAGGTTCCCAGATCAAAATGATCACGGACGGAAACTTCTCCAATGCAAAGATCCAAGGAGTAGATCGTTCCAGAATAGACGCAGCATTAAACGAAGGAAACGTTGTGATCGTAGCAGGTTTCCAAGGGATAGACCAAAACGAAAACATCACTACCCTAGGGAGAGGCGGTTCGGATACTTCTGCGGTAGCGTTAGCCGCCGTACTTGGCGCAAAAGAATGTGAGATTTATACTGATGTGGACGGGGTTTATACCGCCGATCCAAGAGTGGTTCCCCAAGCCACTAAACATTCTCAAATCACTTATGAGGAGATGTTGGAACTTGCAAGCCTAGGCGCTGGTGTTCTTCATTCCAGAAGTGTGGAGTTGGGAATGAATTACGATGTCGTCATTCATGTACGTTCCAGCTTTAATAATAATCCGGGAACTTTGGTTGTAAACGAGGACAAAATTATGGAAAAATTGAAAGTAAGCGGAGTCACCGCAAAGAACGACCAAGCCAGAATTACAATCGCGGATGTTCCTGATAAACCGGGGCTTGCAGCAGTTCTATTCGGAGATCTAAGCTCCAAGGATATTCTTGTAGATGTGATCGTTCAATCTTCTCCTTATAATGGAAGGAATACTATCTCTTTCACTATTCCTAAAAAAGATCTAGGCCAGGCGCTTCCAATTTTGGAATCCTTCTCCAATTCTCAGGGAGCAAAAAAGCCGGAGATAAACGAAGAGATTTCTATCGTTTCTGCAGTAGGGATCGGAATGAAATCCCATGTAGGAGTCGCCGCTCAAATGTTCAAAGCTCTGGCAGAAAAAGAGATCAATATCGAAATGATCTCCACTTCAGAGATCAAAATATCCTGCGTGATCCCAAGAATTCATGCAGAAACTGCCGTAAACAAGATCCACGAGACCTTCGGGCTTTCGAAAAACGGTTGAACAAGAGAGGATCGGGAGCATCCTTTTCCCTGTGTTAGGATTTTTTCCCGCATCCTCAGCTTCGATTTCGCGCAAACTCGCCTTATTCTCCGGTTTAGTTTCTCTAAGTGTATTCACTTCGGAGATCCGGCCAGCAGAATCCCTAAATAAGATCATTGCAACCGTTGGAAACCAATCCATCAGCGAGTTGGATTTCGACGATGCTCAAGATAAATACCAAAAACTTACCAAATACCTCAAAAACGAGGATATGAGAAAATCTTTACGCACTCGTATCATAGATTTTTTAATCGATAGAGCGGTAGTGGATTCCATTGCAGAAGACGAATCCATCCAAGTGAATGAAAAAAGATTAGAAAGCGAGATCGAAAAAAGAATGGAGTTTATGGGAATCACCTCTCGTAAACAATTCGAAAAGGCGGTCGAGTCCAGCTCCGGAATGTCTTACGAGCTTTGGTATACGGAACTTCCTTATCAGATCAAAAAAACTCAGCTCATGCAATACAAGGTGCCGAATCACCCACCGTCGGACAAAGATATTCGTACATGGTATGCTCAAAATAGAGAGAAGGTAGGATTCGAAGTCCAATACAGACAGATCGCAATCTCTCCCAATAATGATTCCATTACCGAAGAATCCAGAATCCACAAAGAAGCGACCGAGATTAAAAAGAATGTTCTGTCAGATCCTGCTTCTTTCGGGTTGATCGCAGGTTCTCCTAGAAATACGGATGCAAACTTAAGAGCCAGAAAAGGACTTATGGATTGGGTTTCTTCTTTCGAACTATATAAGACGAATCGTTCCGTTGCAGTTGCATTATCTACCGTTCCTGTCGGTTCCGTTTCGGAAGTATTCAGAGACGAAAGAAAACGTTATTGTATCGTCAAGGTAGAAGGTAAAAGACCCACTCCTTTAGAGAACGTTCGCCAAGGGATCATAAATCTTCTCGGCCGCGAAAAAGAAGACGAAAATTTTATAAAATGGGTAAGAGAATCTAGGTCCACTGTGCCGATACAGATCTTCGACGAAGCGTATAAAAAAGAGAACAAGATCCCGGACCAACAAGAGACCTTCACCCTGGATTAAGTTCTGAAATCTTCAGCGAAACAAATCCTATAGAATATGAAATTCCCCCCCCAAGCAGTCGTATTTTATCTAAAAGAAGATCTTATAACCGTAAAAGGAAATGTAGATCAGGCAAATCAGCTTCTCTATTTAGAACTTACCCTTAAAAAATTATCCTCCGTTTTAAAAGGAATTCCCGTATATTCCAATCGAAAGATCGGATCAGCGGATGAATCCAAAAAGACCTCCAATCAATTAGAATATTCTGATTTTATAATTATTGAATCCGGATCGGAAGCGGAATTTTTCTCCAAGATCTGCGATAGACTTCCTGATTCCAGAACGGGAGATCCGGAATGGGACGAGACCTGTTTTCTGGTTTTCGATGGTTTTGCACCTATGCTTGACCCGGCTCTTACGGAAGAATTGGTACTTCGTCACGAAAAGTATCTGGCTCAGTATTCTTATTCCGAAAATCTTCCTTCGGGTATTGTGCCTAGAATTCTCTCCAGAGAATTTGTAAGAAGTTTACCAAACGGATACGCAGGCGGGACCCAAGATTTTTTGGCAAAAAATATCAACCAATTCGATACTGAAATTTTTTATACTTCTCCCGATCTCAGGCAATGGAGATTAGATTTCTCTGCAAACAATCCGAGATCTTTCCGACTGTTATCTTCTTTTCTAAAGGAGAAGGAAAACTGGAAGTATGATGAGATCCAATCCTTCCTAATCTCTCGTCCTGAGATCTTCCGTTCAGCTCCAAGCTACTACGAAGTTGAGTTGTACAGAGGCTGCGAATACGAATGTAATTTTTGCCCTAGACAAAATCTAAAACCGGAGAATGATAATATAATTTTAGATCCTCAAGTTTTAGATAAACTTTTGTCTCAGGCGGAGAACCTTGGACTTCCTTATAACGTATGTTTTGGCGGATTAGGAGAACCTACTCTACATCCAAACTTTCCTGAACTTGTTCAAAAAACTCTCGCTTTCGCAAATCTAAAAGAACTGTTCATTGAATCCGCTTTATATTCGGATCTCTCCGGATTCATCAAATTGCTTTCTTCATTAAAAGAAGAGGAAAAGAATAAGATCAGCTTGATCGTAAACCTGACCACAAGAGATAAAAAGGCTTATTCCGAACTTTATGGAAGGGACAATCTGGCAAAAGTTTTACAAAACCTATCCGCAGTCTCTCAGGTTTTACCTAAGTCCTCCATTCATTTGCAGTTCCTGAAAATCAGGGAAGTCGATGCAGAGTTGGATTCTTGGTACGAACAAGCCCAAAAAGAAGGATACGAAATTATTTTACAAAAATATAATTCTTATTCGGATACTCTTCCTCAACGCAGAGCCTCGGACCTTACACCTTTAGGTAGAGACTTTTGCTGGCATATTTCCAGAGATCTATATTTGAACGCGGACGGAGAAGTTTCCATCTGCAAACAAACCCCTGGCTCTAAAAAACATTCTATCGGAAATATAAACAAGGAATCCCTGGAACAAATCTGGGCTAAAGGAAATCCGTTTTTCACTTCTTCCGCGAAAGGAGCGCACGGATCAATCCCTGCCCCTTGTATTTCCTGCGATGAGTGGTATACATTCAACGCCTAAACCTGAGATCCGATCCTTATTCGCTTTTATACAAGCGAGGACCGGGTCCACAAGATTCCCTAAAAAAGTAATCCGTCCTATCCCTTTCGATTCGGATAAAACTATCTTGGATCATATCCATGATCGGATCTTAAAGATCTTACCGAATTCCAGGATCGTTTATTTGATCCCGGAAGGAGATTCGGAACTAGTATCTTTTTTGGAAAAGAAGGATATGAACCATTTCTCCGGGCCTTTGGAAGATGTTCGCCAAAGATACATTCTTGCCGCAGAAAAATATAAAGCGGATGCAATTCTAAGACTGACCGGAGACAATCCGTTTTATGATGTAACCCATTTAGATCTACTCATCCAAACATTTATAGAATCGGATTCGGATCTAGCATACTTCAAAGGATTACCCCTCGGAACAGGAGGAGAAGTTTTCAGAACTTCTGCACTTTTAGATCTTTCCGACTCACAACAAGAAGAAAGACATAAAGAACATGTTAGCATTCATATCAAAGAAGATCCGAATCGATACAAAATCACAGCAATCCCAAGCCTACTAACTAAAGAAGAAGGATCCAGATTAGCAAATTTCAGACTGACCGTGGACACTCCTGAGGATTTTGAAACGATCTCAGAGTTAATTTCTCGGAAATCTTTTGAAATCATCGGCAATTTTAATACAAAAGAATTTCTAGAATGGGAAAAGGAAGAGCCTTCTCTTTTTCGGAAAAATCTGGATGTTCCTCAGGTAAAATTTAGTCTACCTTCTCCGAACCAAACGACCAAAGGAAAAATTGGAGTATTGGTCGCTCCCGCAAAAGAATTCGGTTCCGGACATTTCTCTAGAACTTCCCTTTTGTATTCCTTTTTACCATACAGAGGCTGGGAACCCGAATGGATCTCGTCTTTCCCAAAAGACGGAGAATATAATATTCTTCTAATAGACCATAGGGATATCGAAATACCGGTCTCTTACAAAAAAACAAAAGTTTTACTATTGGACCATTTTGGAGAAGATCGAAAAAAATACGATTTTTGGGACCTTCTCCCTCATCCTCAAAATGATCCAAACTTCGACTGGGAACAGATCTTAATTCCTCCGAATCTGATCTCAACAGCTATAAGTGAGAAAAAGAATCCAACAAAAGATTACGGGATCTTTTGTTACGCAGGAAGCTTAGGAAAAGAAGAATCCGAAAATCTGGATCAATTCCTAATTCGAAATTCTTCTAAAAAGAAAATCCGGATCGGAGGAACTCCTCCAAAAAGTAAAGAGATCGAATATTTTCCCAGACTTTCACGAGTTCAGTATCTGCAAAAACTACGATCTTCCGAAAAGTTCTTAGGATATTTTGGCCAAAGCTTATTCGAGGCTTTGTATTTAAAAATACCTTGCGCTACTTTTTCTATTTCTCCGATCCATCGAGAACTTTCTAATATTTTAGAAAGATATAATGTTTCTTTTACGGATCTGAACGGAGAGACAAAGTTCTCTTTGGGAACAAAAACAGTCGGAGAAAATGGATATAAACTTCTTTTAGATAAGATAGATTCTTTATAAAGGCCCAAAACCCTCCGCGACTTTGCGCCTCTGCGTGAGATCAAAAATCATTAAATTAACGCGCAGAGACGCGAAGCCGCAAAGAAAGTACGATATTAAATTTAGTAACCGCGAGGGATCAAACCGGGGTCATAAAAATCGCGAATGCGATTTTTTGACCGAAGGTGAGAGCCCGGTCCGAAGGACGCGGCCAAGCACAACTAACGTGCCTGCCTATGGGCACTGCGATTTGTAGAATCTGGATTCTACGTTCCGCCGACTTAAAACCGCGCTTCTTCTATGAGTCGACCGACCGTCGGATTTTCCGCCAGAAAGTCAGGAAACATTTTTCATTTTATTTGTTTCCTTTGTTGATTTTTTAGAGCGTTGTTATGAAATATGTTTGACCGACGCATAGTCGGATGTATTGTCAAAACCGACTAACGGTCTATACCGACCGTCGGTTTAGCAGGAGGAACCACCATGATCCCAGCGAAAATCTCCACAAAAGAAAGAATTCTCAACGAATCCAGACGGCTATTCTTCGAAAAAGGATACGAAACCACTTCTATTCAGGACATTCTATCCGCATTAGATATAGCTAAAGGAACCTTTTATCACCATTTTCAATCCAAAGAAGAACTTTTAGAAGAAATCGCAGTGCAATTCGCGAAAGAAGCACATGCGGCTATGCAATCAGAAATTGGAGATTTGGGATCAGAAGGCACCGGCCTGGATAAACTCCGCAAAGCACTCATTGTTGCAAGAAACTGGAAAAAGGGTAAATCGGAAGAAGTTCGCTTCCTTCTCGAATCCCTTTTCTCTGCCAGCAATCTTCAATTGAGAGATAAGATCAGACGCAAATCCGTAGACTTAAGTTTTCCGTTATTTGCTTCTTTAATCGTAGAAGGCCAGCAGGACGGATCACTCGAAAGTGCATTGAGAGCAGATCACCTAACTTCCATCATTTTTGACCTAAGCGATGCTTTGGGGGAAAAAGTTGCTTTCTATCTTTTAGGAAGAAGTAAAGATTCCGAAGCCGATATCTACGATCTGATGCTTTCTTATCACAAAACGATAGAAGATCTGCTCGGCTGCCCGGAAGGCGGATTGGATTATTTTAGCAGAGAAGATTGGAGCGAACTCGCTCAGCTTTTCAAAGGTGGTGCGGTTTCTACTCCAAGCTTGGAACCTTTGCCATTGGTTGCGAACGCAGGTTAAGTGAACAGCCTGCCCCTAGGACAAATATATGCTACTTTATGCATTAGTTCCTACACTCCCCAGATTGGATTCCAATTCTAATCCGGACGTGGAGGACTATTTAGAAAAAACTCCTTCCGTTAGGAGTGAAAAATTAAAGGATTTGGTGGATTCGATCCGGGAAGAATTTTCCGATCTAAGAGAAAGTCTGAAATATGGTATGCCTACTTTCGAAAGGAATGGGCGATGGGTCGCATTCTCGAACCATAAAAGCCATCTTTCCATCTATTTCTGTGAAGAATCTTTTGTAAGGGCATTTCGTGCCAAGTTTCCAAAATCGGAAAGCGGCAAGAATTATGTGTCGATCAAGGATAAGGAGAAGTTCCCTTCTTCTTATTTGAAAACCTTACTCAAAAAGACCTTACACTAAGGAAAAGATACTACTCTAGCTACCTTGTTATAAAACTGATCTTTAAGTTTTAAGGCCCTGGAACAACACTCTGGGGCCTTTTTTATAATATTCCCACTTGATTACAAGGTCAGTACGACTTGACCTCACCCTCCGACGGAAAATTCTATCCGAACGAAGGCTATGAAGAAACAAATCAGCGACCGTTACGAACCTACCAGTGTAGAACCGAAATGGATCTCTCTCTGGGAGAAGGAAAAAAGTTTTGAGCCCAACCTCAAAGCAGGGGAATCTTTTACCATCGTTCTTCCTCCTCCTAACGTGACCGGAAGCCTTCATATCGGTCACGCACTCAATCATACTATCCAAGACATTCTGATCCGTATTGAACGTAAAAAGGGTAAATCCGCTCTTTGGGTACCGGGAACGGACCACGCAGGGATCGCAACCCAAGTAGTCGTAGAAAGAGAACTTGCCAAAGAAGGCAAAAAGAGAACCGACTTCACTAGAGAAGAATTCGAAAAAAAAGTTTGGGAATGGAAGGAACACTCCGGTGGAATGATCCAAAACCAGCAAAGACTTTTGGGCGAATCGGTAGATTGGTCTCGTTCCAGATTCACTATGGACGAAGGATTGTCCAAAGCTGTATTTAAAGTTTTCAAAACATTATACGACGAAGGTTTGATATACAGAGGAGAAAGGATCATCAACTGGTGTCCCAAAACTCTAACCGCCATCTCGGACCTAGAAGTAGAGCATAGAGAAGTAAAAGGAAAACTTTATCATTTACGTTATCCTATCGTTGGTCAGCCCGGAAAATACGTTATCGTTGCCACTACAAGACCGGAAACTATGTTCGGGGACGTTGCAGTTGCGGCTCATCCTGACGACGAAAGATATAAATCCCTAAAAGGCGCGGAGTTGGAACTCCCACTTACCGATAGAAAGATCCCGCTCTTATTCGATTCTTTCGTGGATAAAGAATTCGGATCCGGCTTGGTAAAGATCACTCCTGCTCACGACCCGAACGACTTTGAAGCGGGACAAAGATTAGGTCTTAAACCTTTATTAGTGATGAATCCTAATGCTACTCTGAATGAGAATGCGGGAAAATACGCAGGATTAGAAAGATTCGTAGCTCGTAAAAAAGTGATCGATGATCTGCAAGCCCTGGGCCTCGTCGAAAAGATAGAAGAACACACTCATTCCATCGGCCATAACTCCAGAGGTGGAGAAATTATAGAACCATACTTATCCACCCAATGGTTCTGTAAGATGAAACCTTTAGCCGAACTTGCCATCCAAGCTGTCCAGTCCGGAGAGACCGAATTTGTTCCTAAACTTTGGGAAAAAACTTTTTACGAGTGGATGAACAATATTAGAGATTGGTGTATCTCTCGCCAATTATGGTGGGGACATCGTATCCCTGCATATCATTGCAAAAATTGTAAACATATAGAAGTTTCAGAAACCAAAGTTAATAACTGTCCTAAATGTAATTCTACCGAAGTGGAACAGGACACAGACGTTTTAGATACTTGGTTCTCTTCTCAGCTTTGGCCATTCTCCACTCTAGGCTGGCCGGAGAACACGGAAGATCTGAAAAAATTCTATCCTACTTCAGTACTCGTAACCGGATTCGATATCATATTCTTTTGGGTAGCCAGAATGATCATGATGGGAAAGAAATTCTTAGGCAAGGCTCCTTTCCAAAAAGTGATCATCCACGGATTAGTTAGGGATAAGGAAGGCAAGAAGTTCTCCAAGTCTATAGGAAACGTTATCGATCCTTTGGACATGATGAATAAATATGGAACGGATTCTTTCCGCTTCTTCCTGGCTGCTACTTTACCTGAAGCAAAAGACGTCCTATTTGACGAAAGCAGATTGGACGGTTATCGTTCTTTCTGCAATAAGATCTGGAACTCCAGTCGTTTTATCTTAATGAATTTGGATACAGATTGGAAGCTGGAAGATCTGGAATCTAAATACGGTTCCAAGTTAGAGCCGATGGATAAATGGATCCTTCACAGATTCAACGAAACTCTTGCAAATTACGAAAAAGCATATTCCAAATTCCTGTTTTTCGAAATGGCTTCCCAGATTTACGATTTTGTTTGGGGAGATTTCTGCGATTGGTATATCGAACTAGTTAAGCCTAGAATTTATGGAAAACTGGGAGAAGAGTCCAAAGAGATCGCAAAACAAGTACTTGCAAGTATTCTAATCAAAGCTTTAGGACTTCTTCATCCTTTTATGCCTTTCTTAACCGAGGAAATTTACGAAGTATTCAGCGAAGGGGAATTTTTGATCCAAACTCCTTTTCCAACTTCTTATAATGTTTCTGCCGACGATGAAGGCGTTCAAAAGACGATCATTCTTCAAGATGTAGTGACCCAGATCCGTGTTCAAAGAGCGGAGAATGGAGTCCCTTTGGATAAAAAATGTAAGGTGATCCTAAAATCTTCGGAGCCTTTAGTTGTTTCTGCGGTAAAAGACTTTGAGTTTTCTATCTTACAATTAGCTCGTTTAGAAAGTATAGAAGTGAATGCAAACTATGCGGGAGAAAAAACCGACTCCGTCGGTGCGTTCCGTTTTGGAGAGGTAATTCTTCCTTTAGCGGGGATGATAGACTTCGAAAAAGAAAGAGCACGTATAGACAAAGAATTACAAAAGCTGATCCAAGAAGAAGAAAAGCTAGCTTCCAAATTAGGAAACGAGAATTTCATCGCAAAAGCGAATCCGGACGTAATCGAAAAAGAAAAAGAAAAGCTCAAAACTGTCCGTGATAAAAAAGAAGTTCTCCAAAAAGGTTTGGAAAAACTAGGTTAATTTTTTCGGACTTTAAACCGCGGTGAAATATTATGTCTAAGATCCTTTTAATCGGCTCCGGAGGTCGAGAAAGCGCTATCGCTTATAAACTCCGCCAGTCACCTAAACTCGGCCAACTCCATGTTTTTCCGGGTAACGGAGGCTTTCCTGATTCCGAAGTTTTAGCCCCGAATTCTTTCGACCTAAAGGACAAATCATCCGTCCAGAGCTTCATTCAGAAAAATGAATATGATTTAGTCGTAGTCGGCCCCGAGGATCCGTTAGTTGATGGGATCGGCGACTGGTTAGCAGAGATAGGAGTCCCTGTTTTCGGACCTTCCGCCTACTGCGCCCAAATAGAAGGTTCCAAAGAATTTGCAAAGTCCTTAATGATAGAAGCGGGAGTTCCTACCGCGAAATATGCTTCTTTCGAGAATTATGAATCGGCATATGCTTACGTTCAAAAGGAAGGAGCTCCTATCGTAATCAAGGCAGACGGTCTTGCCGCAGGCAAAGGTGTGACCGTTTGTAGCGAACTTTCACAAGCGGAACTGGCACTAAAAGAGATCTTTTTAGATAATAAATTCGGAAAAAGCGGATCGAAAGTTGTTATAGAAGAGTTCATGGACGGACAAGAAGCTTCTATCTTTGCGATCAGCGACGGAAATACTTATTTTACTCTTCCTGCAGCTCAAGATCACAAAAGAGCGTATGACGGAGACCGTGGACCTAACACGGGCGGAATGGGAGCCTACTGTCCCGCTCCGATTGTCACAAAAGAAACATTAGAAAAAGTGAATACTTTAGTGTTCCAACCCGTATTCGAGATCTTCCGAAAGAAGGGAAACCCGTATAAGGGTCTCCTATATGCCGGATTAATGATAGATACGAAAGGAAATCCTAGAGTAGTAGAGTTTAATTGTAGATTCGGTGACCCTGAGACACAATGCGTGCTACCCATGTTAGAAGGCGACTTGTTGGAAATTTTCCAAGCTTCTGCCAAAGGGGCACTCGGCGATGTAAAAATAAGTTTGAGACCCGGAGCATCCACCGTAGTCGTTTTGGCCGCGGAAGGTTACCCCGATTCTTATGAAAAGAATATTCCTTTAAATTTACCTGAAACGAATAGTAAAGATCTGGTAGTTTTTCATGCAGGCACTTCAAAAAAGGATGGAAACTTAATATCGACAGGTGGAAGAATTCTAGGAATCTCTTCTTACGGTAAGGACTTAAAAGAATCTGTGGATAAGGTTTATTCTTATCTAAGCGGTTTTAAAATTCCCAAAACCTTCTTCCGTAAAGATATCGCGAGTAAAGCTCTTTAATTTTATGCCGTTTCTAGTTTCCGGAAATATCGATTTAGTCGAAAGGTCCAACCTTCGCAAATTAGAAAAACATTTAGGGATTATTTTATCTCCTCACCAATATCCGTTAGAGCAGTATAATTTAATTCGTGCTTCCTTAAAACAAAAACTGGATTCGGATACTCTGATTCGTTCCATGACTCGCAGAGAACTATTATCTTTTATTTATATACTAACTCAATTCGGCGACGTGGTCCAAAAAGAAACTCCTGACGAATATTTGGATGTAGAGAATGTTCCGATAGTAATCGAATGGCAGGCCGGTCATTATATGATCCCATATGAAGTTTTGGATTTTCTGGCACAATCAAGGGTATTCCGAAACCAAAATTACTTATTCGCATTGATCCCCGCTCTTCCAAGTAAAGAGAAGAAGGCTTGGTTAGAATGGATCGGAGCAGGTTATGGCAGGACCTTCCCACGCGAGATCAATCACGAACTATATTTCCAATGCAGACATCTGCAAAAACCTTTCCAAGGTAAAAGTTTGGTTCAAGAGGAATCCATTCGATTGGAGCAACTCTGGGCCCCAGGCAAGAACGAGACGGTAGATTGGTTCTATAAAGGGATCATGCCTTTCTACTCTTCCATGAAGGAACTACAACGTTCCGAAAGAGACCCATTCCTACTGCATGTTTTGGACCTGATCCGCTCCGGAAAACTTGTCCTAAAACGACTCCCGGAAGAATTTGGCAGAAAGGAAGAATACCAACTTGTCTCCACGGTAGAAGGAAACACTCCTCAACTCAGAGACACAGTATTTAGCTGGGAAGAAGCCAGAGAAGAAAGCGAAGATTTCCTCTTTCGATAACTACTCTTTCCTTTACAAGACGACCTCGGGTAGCACCCGGAAAATTGCTAATTAGACTAATATTATAATATTTTATTGGACCGAAATGGAAGTTAAGAACGCCAAGGAACTGAAGCGCCTTTCTAAAGAACTTCAAGAGAATTTTTTAAATCGATGGAAACTTCTGAACCTGGATAAAGACCAGGATCAACTCAAATCTTACAATGATCGTATCGCGGAGCCCAGCTTTTGGGATAACCCTGACCAGGCAAAATCGATCAGCCAAAGAAAAACGGAGTTAGAAAGAAAATTAGAGCCTTGGGTCAATATCCGCCGAGATATATTAGATTTTCCTGATTTAGTTGAACTCACTTTCGAAGAAAAAGGAGAAGACGGGGTAGATGAACTTAGTTCCGAATATCAAAGACTAAAATCCGAATTCGAAAGACTGGAACTTTTAGGCGCACTCAATGAGCCGGAAGATATGAAACCCGCCTTCTTGAATATCCACCCGGGCGCGGGTGGAACGGAAAGCCAAGACTGGGCAGAGATGCTTTTCAGAATGTATTTAAAATATTTCGATAAAAAGGGGTATCAGTATAGTGTTGTGGACTTCCAAGAAGGAGACGGCGCCGGGATCAAGAATGCCACCATACATGTGATAGGCGACTTTGCTTACGGTTTTTTAAAATGCGAGAATGGAGTTCATCGTTTGGTAAGGATCTCCCCTTTTGATGCGAACAAACGTAGGCATACTTCCTTCGTGTCAGTTCACGTTAGCCCTGAATTAGACGACGATATAAATATCCAGATAGAGGATAAGGATATCCGAGTGGATGTGTATCGTTCATCGGGAGCGGGAGGACAGCACGTTAACACCACGGACTCCGCGGTTCGTATTACTCACATTCCTTCCGGTATTGTAGTTGCTTGTCAGAACGAAAGGTCCCAGATCAAGAACAGGGATACAGCTTTTAAAATGTTAAAAGCAAGACTCTACGAACTAGAACAAGAAAGATTAAAAGACGATCTTGAAAAAAAATCCGGAGAAAAAAAGGATATCGCCTGGGGAAGCCAGATCCGTTCTTACGTATTCCATCCTTATAATATGGTAAAAGACCATCGTACGGATCATGAAACAGGAAATGTTCAGGCGGTCATGGACGGAGATATAGAACCGTTCATCATGGCTTACTTAAAAACTCTTTAAGGATCTATAATATTACTTTAGATGGGTTTATTTTCTTCCTGTACCCCTTCTAAGAATATGGTAACGATCGCATCGAATGCCATCGTATTAGAATAAGGGCTTTGGAATAAGTAAGTCGGATTTAAGATCCCGTCCACTGCAGCTATTAAAATATCGATCGTTAGCTCCGGAGTGATATCTTTTCGAATTTGTCCCGCCTTTTGTCCTTCCCGGAGGAGGTCCGCTAAACTCAAGATCCTTTGTTTACGGAACTCTCTCATGGTAATAAATAGATCCGGACGCGCCATTTCTATATCTTTTGCAAACGTTTTGGACATCTTAGATCCCAGGTCCGAGATAAAAAACAGGATCTCCTTTAGGCGATCGATTGGATCCTTTGTTTTATCCTGTAAAACTTTATCGAACTTTGCCTGGACTTTGGATCTCATCAACTCGAAAACGGAATCGATCAACTTATCCTTGGTATCATAATATTTATATAATGTTCTTTTGCTGATACCTATATGTTTTGCGATCTGATCCGTATTGGTCTTTGCGAAACCGGAAGACAGAAAAAGGAGAAATGTCCTTTCTAAAATTCTATCTATCATTTCTCCTCCTTTCCATTCGAGATCATGCCATCCACAAGTTTTATCTGTATCTTTGCAGACTTGGCAAAATCGGGATCGTGAGTGACCATGATGACGGTAGTTCCTTCCGTTCTATTGATATCCTTAAAGATATCCATTACGATCTTTGCATTTGCGGAATCAAGAGCCCCGGTGGGTTCGTCCGCAAAAAGATATCTCGGCCTCATAACTAAAGCCCTTGCAATGGACACCCTTTGCATCTGTCCCCCGGAAAGTTTAGAAGGAATATGATCCAGTTTATCTCCCAGATCGAATCGTTTCAAAAGACGAATTGCATCTTCCCTCTTTTCTTTAAGTTTTCCGGCTTTTAAAGCAGGCATCAAAACGTTCTCCAGGGCGGTAAACTCCGGAAGAAGATAATGAAATTGGAATACGAATCCCATATGGAGATTTCTAAAAGAATGCAGATCTGTTTGAGACAAGGAGCTGATCTTCTTTTTGTCTATACTAATAACTCCTTGAGAAGGGTCATCCAAACTGCTGATCAAATATAAAAGGGTGCTTTTTCCGGAGCCTGATTTCCCCGTTAAAGAAACAAATTCATTTTCTTTGATCTCCAGACTGATCCCTTTTATGACGTCGACGGGAGGCTTTCCGAAACTCTTTTTAACGTTTTCTAATATAATTCCCATTATTCCCCCCGAATGATCTCTATTGGAGATAGTTTACTCGCAGATCTTGCGGGAAAAACGCTGGCAATCAAAGTGGCGATAAATGCAAGTAAGAATGCTTGAAAATAAATGGAGGGCGCAAACGAGACCATCATCATGCCGGATTTGGTTTGCATGAGAGGATTTGAAAAGGATACATGCTCTAGTCTCCTGCAAATAAGGTTTCCTAAAACCATTCCCAAAACCCCTCCGGCTATTCCCAAAATCAGACCTTGTATCAGAAATATTTTCAGAATGTCCCCTGCCTCGTATCCGATGGACCTCAGAATTGCGATCTCTCTTCTTTTTTGTCCGATCACTATGTTTAGAATATTATAAATCCCAAATCCAGCTACGAGAAGGATAGTCCCGACTAACGCATAACGGATCGCATCCTGCATTTTAAATAGAGAAATGAATGTGGCATTTACGTCTTCCCAACTTTGAACTTTTACGTCTCCGGATTCTGCCCATTCTCTCGCTTTAAGCGTAGCTTTGGAAACGTCCTTAAGTCGGACCGCAATATCGCTAATACGATTCGGAGTCTGATTTAAACTTTGTACATCTCCTAAATTAGCGAAAGCAGTACTCTCATCGACCGCCTTGTTCCCCATTTGGAAAGAAGCGGCTATCTTAAATGGTATCGGTTCGGATTTTCCAGTGCTGATGTAAACAGTGTCAGATACTCTTGCACCGAGTAATAACCGAAGTCCTTCCCCTATTACTAGTTTGTTACCGCTTTCTTTAATTTCTAAAAAATCTCCTAGGATGATATTCTCTTTGATCCTGGCAACTTTTGCTTGGGATTCAGGTTTCACGCCGATGATCCTTCCTGCTTCCGCAATCTTTCCTCTTCTATATATTACTTTAATTTGAAGCTGAGGAGAACTTGCTTCCACCTCCGGATCGGAAGCGACTTTCTTTTGCCATCCTGCCTGATTCTCGATCTGCTCAGTATCTCTCCTTCCGGATGGAGGAACGGACCAAAATGGAATTTCTTTAGAACGGAAAAGTACCTGATCGAGGTCCTTCTCTCCAATAATTTTTACCTGAGAAGAGATCCTTATATGAGCGTCGTTATTCACTAGTTGATCTATAAGATATTCCCTTAATCCCAACATGATCCCTGAGATCACTATATAGGCGGTCGCTCCCAAAACGATCCCAAGTAGGGTAAGAATGGTTTGTCTTTTGCGGGCAGACATCTGCCTAAGAGCGATAAATAACATTTACTTATCCTCCTGGACAAGCACCTTATCCCCTAAACTCACTTCTCCAGAAACAAGCTCGGCGTATTCTCCATTCGTAATCCCCGTCTCGACCTCTCTAATATGAACATTACCATTTTCTAATACTTTAACTTTTCCGGACTTGATCCCTTTGATCGGGACTAATATCACGTTTTCTTTACTCGAAGTCTCTATGGCGACATCGGCAGTCATGCCGGGAAGGATCTCAGGAGGAATTCCGATCGGAGTGATATTAACTTGAAATTGCCCATCTGCAGGATAAACAGACTTTACTTCTCCCTCGAAGTTTTTATCTCCCAAAGCCTCAAAACGAATACGGACCTTTTGTCCTTTTTTGACCTTTACTGCCCCCTTCTCTTCCAAGGATACAGTCAGGTATCTCTTTTTCAGATCCATCACTGTAACTACAGGCGTTTGAGGAACCACAGTCTCCTTGGTTTCGTAAGCTACGTTAGTCACAACGCCTGAAAAAGGGGACTTCATAGTACCAAAACTGTCAAACTCAACGAGAGGAGTTCCTTCTTGGACCTGATCTCCTTCTTCCACATAGATTTTTCGAATGGCAGAGGGGATTGCCACTCTAAGATGATATACTTCCGACGAGCTAACTGTCGCGAGACCATATACCGATTCAATAATGGAGCCTTTTATGATCTCGGAAGTGTCATTGTCGGAATTCCTACCTTTCCAGATAAGAAGAGCCATAAGCAGGATTATTGGAATACTGCCCCAAAGTAGGAGTTTAGATCTTTGCTTGAGCAAAAGAATCCAACGATCTAATGGAAGAGAAATTTTCATGTCCTTGTCCTACCACCACTAGGACAAGATCCATTTTAAAAAGTAAACTATTTTATTGCATTTTAGTTTACATATAATTGCGCCAAATTGTCATGCTTGGTCTGTATTTACACCTAAGAATTCATAGAGCCCATGTTAGACTGCGGTGTAGGAGTTCTTACAATACATAACCAGTTAACATTCTGCCTCGATTTATATTTACAACTAAGTATGAATTTCTAACTATATCGAATCTCGAAATCAGAGGATCTATATGAACAAAACATTTATTACAGTTTTATATTGGGTAACCACTGGGCTTATCGCTGTTGGAAATTTATTCGGCGCTTATGCATACACAAGCCAAAGTCCACAAGTTTTAGAAGGACTTGCTCATCTCGGTTATCCTGGCTACGTAGCCCTAATTTTAGGACCTGCTAAAGGTTTAAGCGCACTCGCACTTCTTTATCCTAAATTTCCAAGACTAAAAGAATGGGCTTATGCTGGAATTACCTTTAACGTGTTAGGTGCAGGACTTTCTCACCTTTTGGCAAAAGATCCAAACTTCGCGACTCCATTTATTTTCCTAGCATTAGTTGCTGTTTCTTACATCACTTGGAGAAAGTTAGAAGCAGAAAAAGTTTAAGAACGATCCATCTGTAGGAATTCCTACAATGTGTTAGGGCTCGCCCCCACCCTGCATTGGGATTGGGGGGAGTGGCTCGTGGGAGAGCTCTCCCTCCCATATCATTAATTCCGAATCCTTTCAACCAAATTTCACAACCCTCTTGTTGGAATTCCTACAATGAAAATTTACTTGCTCAAAAGACAATTTCACCTCTTACAACCCGCGAGGGATCGAACCGGGGTCATAAAAATCGCGAACGCGATTTTTTGACCGGAGGTGAGAGCCCGGTCCGAGCGCAACTTGTCCTGCCTTTAGGCAAACGCCTCCAGCTTTAAGGCAAACGCGAGGACGCGGCCAAAATATTTTTAAAAGGAAACGATCGGTTCTCTTTTTCCGAATTGTTTGCCGTATTCTTCCCAGAATTTCCCGTTTGGGTTTCGGGGATTTTTTCGATCTCTGAATTCAGGTTTTAATCCTAATAAAAAATACATCGCGGTCTTTTCTTTATTTTTCACCGGTAATTTTCCGCGGGACTTGAATTGAAAATATTCATCGGTTAAGTCAACGATGGATTGGGTAACGTTTACTTTGCCGGGCTCGCTATTGGATTCCATTCGACTCGCAAGATTGACTGTGTCTCCCCATACGTCGTAGGAAAATTTTCGTGCACCGATTACTCCTGCGACGAGAGGTCCGGAGTGGATCCCTATTCTTGCCTTCCAATTTGGGCCTTTTTTCAATTTGGATAATTCTTCCAAACGTTCGAGCATTTCTAATGCAGCGAGCAGGCTATCGACTGCATGTGAGGATCTATAAGAGGGAACTCCGGCTACGCACATGTATGCGTCTCCGATCGTTTTCAATTTTTCTAATCTATGAGTTTCAGTGACTGAGTCGAAATGCCTAAAACAAAAATCCAACTCTTTCACTAAGTCGTTTGGGGTAAGCTTTTCAGCAATCGAAGTGAATCCGTAAAAATCCGTGAATAAGACGGTAGCTTGAGTGATAAGTCTGGGTTCAGAACTTCCCGTTTTTTTGAGTTCTTCCGCAGTCTCTCTGGGAAGTATATTCAATAAAAGTAATTCTGTTTTGGCTTTTTCCTCTTTTAGGGAACGATCCGCTTCCCAGGCGGCTTGCGCCAATTCCTTTCCTATAAACGAAAACCAGGCGACCACAAGGATCAAACTGGTGAAATAGAAATAACTCCTATATTTTGGGTCCAAACTAAGTATAGGATCAAAAAAATACGGTATAATATGCACAGAAACGAACAAAAGAGCAAGTGCAGCTTCCATCATGTAAATGTATTTCTTTTCTTCCGGAGGAAATATATAAAAAGGAAATGCAAAACTTGCAAGAATGTACAGATCCAACCCTGCTTCTTGCGGCAATATCCTTGAGATCATCAATAGCTGCATTGTTCCTACGACTGCAAGTAATAGTCTCGCCGCCTTATGAGAACGTATAAAATTAAAAAATAGAACGAATGCGTATCCGAATACATTTACGGTCCAGAGTAGATACAGCCAGATCGGAAATACTAATCCAAATGTAGTGAATACAATATAATAAACTAATGTAAATATAGCCGTGATCAACACTACTGCATTAGTAGCGACTATATATCTGGCTCCAAGGGCGTCTTCTACTCCGATCGATAGTAATTTTTTCCAGATCTTTTCCGGGACCCGGCAATATTCGAACAAGGTTTTGAAAACGCTCATAGGCGACTATTTCGTCGGAATTTTCAGAAGTTGGAAATACTTATTTTCAGATATCGCAAAATTCTAAAACAGCGACTTTAGCTTTAGGAAGAAACTTCGACGGAGTTACGAATATGATCCAAAACCCTGTAATGAATCTTATGCAAAATCCAATGTATCCAAACATTCCAATATGTAGTAGGACCGAATTTATTTACAAACCAAGTCCTCCCAATCAGAAGTGTCTCATTCTTGCCTAATGAAATGAGTTGAAAACTCCCCTTTTTAGAAGCGAAGTATCCGCCCAAATGTGTAGGCCTAAGATTTTTATAAGGACTAAGCTCTTTCATTGCATCCGGTTGGCGAACCACATCAAACTCTAAGGAATTATTTTCGTCCCATTTGGTGATTGCTTCCACAAATACTCCGTTATTAAACTCACAGTATCGAATGGCGCCGATCCCTTTTCCTTCCACCCTTGCTCTAACCGGATAAGAGACTCCTGCATTAAAGATCAGTTCTTTTGGTTCCGGTATATCAGAAAATTCGAATAAACCTTTCCAGACCTTTTCTTTGGACGCGGAAATTTTCAGACTGGTTTCTACCATATACCAATCGGATTCCTTATCCAAATTCGCTTCCAGATAAGCGATAGAAGGAAGGACCAAGAATAAAAAAGGTATAACAGAGGATACAAACTTGGATTTTGCCTGCAGAAGATAAGCGATCCCCCCACCTAAAAATCCCAAAAAGTAGGCCAATGGAGCCGCCATCATAAGACAGATCGCCCCTTCCATCGCAACTATAAACGTTAAAAACCCGGCCAGAGAAATGGAACTTGCAGAGATCAATAACGCCTGCTTGAAACCTACGAATTCCGTTCTGGAATACAAAGCAACGGAAGTGAAGCCGATTATAAAAGGTCCGCCTATGAACAAACTAGCTCCATATGTCTTTAGTATATCCGTTGAAAAAAGACTGAATAAAAGAGTGATACTCGCAGTGATGAGGATCGACCAAATGGAAACGATCAGTTTTGATTTTGGAATGAATTCTGCGGAAGACTCCGATCCTGGAGACTTGTACAAGTTCTCCGGGAGCACACATAACAGAAAGAACATGAGAAAGTTCAAAGCTGGTACAAAAAATAAAAATACCCAAAAAGGACTTAGGCCGATGCTCCTGAGCCTTTTCAAACAAAGAACGGTTCCCAAATATAAAAACGGAAGAGAGAATCCGATCAGAGTGAAATAGAAAACAAAGTCCTCGGAAGAAGGATCCAAGGTAAACAAGCCTGTCGGATTTTTTATATAATCAGCCGCCCACCATTCCCGATTAAACACGAAATAGGACAAGGATCTATCTATTCCATATTTGATGAAGAAAAGGATCGTCCCGGAGATAAAAAATTTTTTACGATCTATCGGGACCGATACTTTTAAGATCTCACGAAGTTGAGTAAGTATTCCCATGGTTCAATCGATCCCGGGAGAATCCAAAGGAAATAGATATTTCGTTTGTTTTTCAACAATCGGTTCGTAAATTTCCATAGAGGCTTTCCCATTCATATCGCAACCTTTTTCCAGACAGGCTTTCGTAAGTTCCGGATAAACTTTGAAAATTCCAAGAAAGATGGAAACGAAACTTTTCACAGGAAAGTCCGCAGTTAGATATCTTTTCTTTTCGATGATCTTGTATTTTAAAGGTAGAGAAAATCCGGAAGGAATTTCGGCTATAGGCTCGGAAAATAAAGCTCCGACTTCACATCTTAATTTTTCCTCCGGAACGTTTTTTGGATTATCCTTATAGATCCCGAAAAGTTTATAATTTTTAAGTCCCTTTTCCGGAAATTCCTTTTGGATAGTTTCGAAAGTTTCTCCAACATTCCTGTAATTCCCTACTCTATCATGTGAAAGAACATAGAATGGCCCCAATGTTTCTTCCTTTACCTTAACGGTATCGAACGCACCCAAATAATAGAAATAACCGATCCCTGAAATAACTAAGGCAAGAATAACGCCTAAAAAGACTTTCAACTTCATCATCAACTCCGGAAGGGAATTCTAAACGAAGTACGATAACGAATGCAAGAAAGATTTTGATAGAATTTAGAACTGTATCAAGCTGATCTGCGACCCGGATGGAAATTTATTGGACGCTGTGCTCTAAAAGGCCGTATTTCTCTTTTACTTTTTTGATCTGGACTTCCATATCCTTCCAAAGTGTTTCTTTTTGAGGATGGAAAGTAGCATATACACCTTGTCGGATCAGATCCACGATCTCATCCAAGGAGAAGTCCAAAAATCTCCAAAGTTTAAAGTATTCATAAGTCAAGTTGACGTTAAATATCTCAGGATCGTCAGTATTGATACAAAGAGGAAGCCCTTGGTCGTAATAATAACGAACCGGATGATTTTGCTCTTTGCGTACATATTTTCCAGTAAACACGTTAGACGTAACGCAAATCTCGATCGGGATCTTATTTTCTCTTAAATAATTTACCAGTTCAGGATCTTGGATGGCGGAAGTTCCGTGACCGATACGTTCCGCCTTACAAAGTTCCACAGCTTCCCAGATTGCCCAAGGGCCGTCGTCCTCTCCAGAGTGAGCAACCGTTCTGAGTCCTGCTTCTTTAGCTTTTTTGAATACTTCTGCGTAATCTCTGGCCGGTCCCATAAGTTCCGCTCCGCCCAATCCGATCCCGATGACTTCCTTATGTTTGAGCTTAAGAACTCTATTTAAGTTGTTCATCGCATTTTCAGGACCGAAAGATCTGGAAACATCCACAAGAAGTCGGATCTCAATGCCGTCTTTCTGCTTCTCTTCTCTAATTCCCTCCACAAGTTGACTTACCATCTCGTCGAAGTCCAAACCGTTTTGGATAAATTTAGAAGGGGCGAAGAATACTTCGGTATAAAGAATCCTGTTTGCTCTCATATATTCCGCGAGACTTCCCACAAAATAATAAAGATCGGCAGGTTCTTTCACCAAACTTTGGATGAAGAAAAATACTTGGATAAAACCGTTCAGGTCCTTAAAATTAAACTTAGCTTCGAACTCTTCGTCGCTGAGTTGGATCCCGTTCTTGACCATGAGTTTTTTCATGGTCTCCTTATTGACGCAGGCTTCTAAATGAAGATGGATCTCCGTCTTAGGCAATTCTCTGATCAGGTTGATTACATCCTGATCTTGCAACTTTTTGGAAGAAAGATCCGCAGGTTCCAAAAATGCGGAAGCTGTTCTCTGCCCTGAATCGTAAGCGTCAGTATCTCCTAAAAGCCAACGAGGTGGATCTGAAATTTCCAGATCCAAAAGTCGGATCCTTTCGTTCAGAAGATTATTGATCTGCTTGTCGAAAGAAATTTGAAGAGAAGAAGAATAAGGCCTGTCAGCGGGAAGTCTGCTCTTCAGACGGTTCAATTCGGAGACATCCCGGTCTAAGATCCGGATTCTTTCCAAAATTTCTGAGAAGGTCACGCCCACGGGAGCAGGGTAAGAAAACCCCGTCGGATTTCAATTCAGAAAAAGATTCTGAAGGTTTTCCCCTTATCTTTTCCGGAAATCTTCCGATCCTAAAAGAAGCGCCGGAGGATTTTGTCTCATGATCACAGCAAGAAAAACGTTTTTACCTTTCGCTCTCCCCTCGATTTCAGAAAAAGCGATCGAAGAAGTGGCGGCGGTACTGCGCTCCGGTTGGATCACCTCAGGACCAAAAGTAAAAGAATTCGAAGAAGAATTTGCCAAATACACAGGAGCAGAATTTGCCCTGGCCTTAAATTCCGCAACAGCAGGACTTCACCTTGCTTTGGAATCCATCGGACTTTGTTCCGAGGACGCAGTACTTGTTCCTGCAGTGACATTTACCGCGACCGCAGAGACAGTTTGTTACTTCGGAGCCGAGCCTATCCTTACAGACGTTGACCCGATCTTCAACCTAATGACAGAGGCTACCTTAAAGGAAACCATCGAGAAAGAATGTGTGTTCTCCAAAGGAAATCTTGTTCATAAAAAAACCGGAAAGACAGTCCGTGCAGTCATGCCGGTGCATCTTGCAGGCGCTGTCTGCGATATGGATTCCATCAATTCACTCGCGAAAGAATATCATCTTTACGTAATTGAAGATTCCGCTCATGCCTTCCCCGCAGTTCATAAGGGAGAAAGGATCGGAACTCACGGAGATTTTACAGTATTCAGTTTTTATGCTACTAAAGGGATCACTACCGGAGAAGGCGGAATGGTCACAACTCGTCATGCACATTTTGCAGAAAGAATGAAGCTGATGAGACTTCACGGTATCAACAGAGAAACGTACGGAAGACCGGGCTGGTATTACGAAGTAGTTTCTCCGGGATTCAAATATAATATGAGCGATATCGCCGCAGCTCTCGGACTTGTGCAGCTTGCAGAAGCGGAAGATCTTTGGAGAAGAAGGATCCAAATCGCCGAGATCTACCGCTCGGAATTTGCGGATCTACCCTTTTTACATCTTCCTCTTCCTGCGATCGACGGAGAACATTCTTGGCATTTATTCAGGGTAGAAGTGGATACTGTTCCAGGAAAGATCAACAGAGACATACTTTGTAGTGAATTACAAAAACGAAATATAGGTTCCAGCCTTCACTTTATTCCTCTATACGAGCACCCTTTCTACCAAAGATTCGGATTCGAAAGAAAAGATTATCCGAATGCGGATGCAATGTATAAGAGGACTCTTTCACTTCCTCTATTTGCCGGAATGACCGACGGAGACATCGACGATGTTGTCACCGCGGTAAAAGATATTTTTACGAACCTGTAAGGATCGAAGAAGAATTCGGCCGGAAACAATATTCCGGCACTTCTTCTACTTAAAGAAAATATAAAACAAAAATACCTTCACAAAAAGGACCAAAAATCCGTCTTCCAAGTCGGAAGCTTCTTCCGCTTTTTCAAAAGAAGAAAGTGCGATGATCCATTCTTCCACTTCTTCCGCAATATCAGAATCGTCGAATGCTGATAGATCTATCTTTTTGTAACCTGCTTTTGGGATCTCTACCCCGCATACCGAACATAGATCCGAAATAATATCCAAAGATTCCTCTCGGACCAATTCAGAAAATTCTCCCATTTCCTTTGTTTCGATCAAAACCGATTGTCCGAGTTCCAACACATCTTCCATCACGGATTCAGAACCTTCTTCATCCGCTAAATCTCTCCAAGAACGTATTGCTTCCAGAAGAAGGTCCGCAAGTTCCAAAACTTTTTCGGAAGCTTCTTTTTTGTCTTCTTCGGACAAACTCTCAGGAAGGCCTTGCAGCCAGGAAGTTTGGACCGCTTGGATGGCTCCTTCTCCGCTGCTTAAGTATCTGAGTAAAAGATAAACGAGTGCCCAAACATTCTCCTTATGCTTTTTTTCGGAGTAAAACTTTTGGATAGATTTGAATTCTTTCAGGGCGAATGCCATACTTCTCCTAAATTTTGCAGGGAAGCCGCTTCGACAAGCAGAATGTAAAGAATATCATTTTCAATTTGTTCGAGGATCTGGAATACTGAGTCTATGCACCGTTTTCTATTAGGACTGATCCAATTAAACAGCGGATCCGATGTGGACCTAAACTTACAAAAATGTGAGAACTTCATCCGTGAGGCGGCCGCCGAAGGTGCGAAGCTCGTCGGTCTTCCCGAAAATTTTCCTTTTTTAGGATCGGAAAAAGAGAAGTTAGAAAGGGCAAAAGAGATCAAAACAAAAACGGTGGATCTTCTCTCCGTTATTTCAAAAAAACTGAATCTAACTATCCTGGCAGGCGGATTTCCAACCCCTGCTCCTAATGGAAAAGTTTTCAATACGTCCATTATCTTCGGACCGGACGGAAAAGAAAAATTCGAATATCATAAAATCCATTTATTCGATACAGATCCGGGAGACGGAATTGAATATAGAGAATCCAGAACCGTGGAGTCAGGCAAAACCGTTCCGGAAATATATAAAAGTCCGGAACTTGGAAATATTTCCTCTGTGATCTGCTACGATCTTCGTTTTCCGGAATTGTTTCGGGAGATTGCAAGGAAGGATGTGGAAATGATCTTTGTTCCTTCTGCATTTACTAAGATCACGGGACAGGCTCATTGGGAAATTCTATTGAGAGCAAGGGCCATTGAAAACCAATGTTTCATATTTGCACCTGCCCAAACCGGAATCCACTTAAACGGAAGAGAGACCTACGGACATTCTATGGTAGTAGATCCTTGGGGAAATATCCTGGGCAACGCGGGAGAAGGAGAAAAATTACTCGTGACTGAAATAGATCCGGAAGAAGTGCAAAAAGTCCGCAAAAAAATACCGGCTCTAAAACACAGACAAATACATTCTTAAATTCTAATATATGAAAACTACCAGAAAGACTGCGATCATCACCGGAGCCGGAGGCGGCTTAGGAGAAGCGTTAGCGATAGAATTCGCCAAAAAAGATTACGATCTGGCCTTGGTGGATATAGACTCTAAAGGACTTTCCAAAGTAAAAGAGAAAGTTAGGACCCCAAAAAACTTTGTCAGCACACATATCGCGGACGTTTCCTATCCTTCTCAAGTGGAAAAAACGGTCCGAAGTGTGGGAAAACAACATGGCAGAATAGACGTTTTAGTAAATAATGCGGGGATCTATATTGCAGCTCCATTTTCCCAATTAGATCTAAACGATTTCAAAAAGGTAATGGATGTGAATTTTATGGGAACGGTATATTTTACTAAATATGCACTCCCTATATTAAAAAAATCGGATTCTCCCTCGGTGATCAATATCTGTAGCGATTTCGGATTGATCGGCTTTCCGAATAAGATAGCATATTCTTCTTCCAAGGCGGCAATGAGAGGTTTTACGAATTGTTTATGGACGGAAGAAGGAGATAAAAATCTGAATGTGATGATTGTTTATCCTCCTGCGATCGATACAGGCCTTATCAAAAATGCAAAATTCTGGAAAATAGAAAAAAGGACCTTAGAATTCGAATTTGTGCGTAAAAATTCCTTCTCTGCGGAACTAGTGGCAAAACGTATTTTAGATGGAATGGATAAAAGGAAGAAGGTCCTAAGGATCGGATTCACTATCCGGATGATAGATATCGCCTCCAGATATTTTCCGGAGACGACACATAAAATCCTCACTAAATTGAAAAATAGATTCGATTTCGTTTAAAAGAATCTATTCTATCCAATGAGGATATAAGCCCAAACGGTCTATCGCTTCCCCGTCGTGCGCTGGAACAACTTCCAAGTTCGGATAAGCCTTCAAAAGGGAATGCACTCTATAGATTTCTTTACCAACTAATTCCTGGTCCCTGTCCACAATGGATCTAAGCAATCTGGTCCTATGAGAAGGAAGTTCGAAACCTTCTTTTGCCCAAGTAATATCTCCCGTAAAAAAGAATCTTTTTCCGGACGGCAAATTTAGGAACATTCCGATATCTCCCGCGGTATGACCCTCCATCGGGACAAATACAACGGAACCGTCTCCGAACCAATCTAGACTTTTGGAATAGTTCTCATACGGTCTGGAAGAAAAATCCAGATCCTTCCATATTATATTTTCTGAATCTAGTTGTTTTGGTAAATAGCCCTTATTTACTCCGAATTCTTGCAGATGTTTTTTGCCTTCTTCCGTGGACCAGATCCTTGCTTTAGGAAAATCTTCCACTCCGCCTGCATGATCCCAATGCAAATGAGAGAGAACGATATCTCCGATCTTTTCAGGATCTATACCGTATGTTTTTAATTGAGAAACCAAAGGATTCGGATTCTGATAGGCTACCATAGGTTTTACGTAAAATCTATGGTCCTTGTATTGTTCCTGGATCTGTGTCCCAAGGCCTGAATCGAATAAGAAGGTCCCCTTAGGATGTTCTACGAATACGACACTATGATAGATCTGTTTTCTGTGAAATATTGGCCCGCCTTCGAATATGAATGCGGAGGATGCCTTCTTTTCTCCAGTTTTAAAGATCGTAAATTTGAGTTTGGTCATCCCGGAAGGATTTTCCAATCTCGTGTCCTTGGATAATTTTTCGAACTCTGGAACTTCTGAGACTGCTAATTTAGGAATTCCTAATGCAGTGCAGAATACTAAAAGTAAAACGGCGAGTATCGCCAAAAAAGTAATTTTAAGTTTCATAATTATTTCTCCGAAACGAGAAGTTTTGCCGTTTTAGAAGCGGAGCGTATCGCGTTCGTATTTCGGCTTGTCCTGGAAATCAAAATGGCACCTTCCAATAAGGAAAGAATGCCTATCGCGAGTTCGCCGGATTTACTCTCCTCGAATCCGTTCTTCCGGAAAAACGAATCCAATATGGAGATCCAATCCTGGAAAACCGCGGCGCAGGTGGAATTTACTAAAGAAGGTTCCGAGGCTGTCTCGGAAGCTGTGGTCATGATCGGGCAACCCTTGGAAAAACCGGAAGATACAAGTCTGTATTCCAAAACAGAAAATATCCTTTGGATACCGGCCGGAACCGATTTAGCAGAATCCAAACCCGCCTTCAATTCCTTGGCCAATTCATTGCCTGATACCAGAAGAGCTAAAGAGGCCAATTCCTCCTTTCCGCCGGGAAAATGGAAATAGATCGAACCTTTGGGGGCTTTTGCGTCACCTACGATATCGTTTAAGCCGGTTCCCGCATATCCTCCAATCTCCAAACGTTCCGCCATGGCACGGACCATCTTTTCCTTAGCGATTTCTCCCTTCTGACCCATAGGAGCTTTAGATCAGATAAAAATAGACCGGTCAACATATTTTTTAATCTATATAAACAAATTTAAAAGGAGAAGAATAGGATCATATTGAGGAATTGGAACCTTTCCTTTTAATTCAGGGCGATTTTGGGGATTTACCTTCCAGAATTCCGGCCATTTGTTCTCGGACTTCTACGATCAATTCTTCTTTGAGCTTTTGTCTGATGGCGTTGATCTTCTCCTCGAATTTCAGTTTTTCACCCATTTGGTGGTATTGGATATCTCCCAACTCTCTGAAAACATCGGTAAGCATATTCCCTTTAAACCCCAAGAAAAAGACCAACCTCCTATACCAAGGAAATGTATGAGCAAGGCAGCTATAACCCACATTTCGAAAATCTTCCGCAGCGGATTCGTCAGAAAGTAAAGGAAGCAATTTGTCTTTATTTCTGAATAACATTAATAGGAAGCTTAGACTGGTCATATTGTGAAAGGCGAACTTTTCGGATAACTCATGGAGCATATTTTTGATTAAAATTTTATCCCAGGGACAGATGAACAGTTCAGGACCTTCCGGACCGTAATATATGCAGCTCAATAAACTGGAATCGTGTTGGACTGACTTAATAACTTCGGAATCGAATGGAAGATCCCTTCCAATTGACAAAGACATATAACGTGATATCGCGCCTTTTCCGTTCAGCACTACTTTTTTGAGCCCATTCTCCACGCTTTTTTCTCTGGCTCCCTTCAGGAACATATCGCTTTCCAGAGATTTTTGAGTAATTACCCTAGATAAACGAAAGAAGTCGGAATAGGCGCCCTTTTTTCCTGAAAGTTGGGTCAGCTTGGCAAACTCTTCCGAATAAATCGATTTTCGGATCAACAAAGGATCGTTGTTCAATAAGCCAGATTCGTCGGAAAGAATAGTTTCCCTTATTGAGATCAATTGTTCCGCTAATTTTGGATTTTCGGTAACTAACTTAGGAATTACCTTTTTTTCGTATAATTCCGAAACTTGATTAAATAGTATATCTGCATCCTGATCCGGAACATGAATATAACCGCAAGTAGAAGTCCTGGTAAGGATCTCTTCCTCCTGAATAAAAGAATGGATCAGCTTGTAATAATCATCCAGCAAATCCTTATGCATTAAGTTTTTATGATATATTTTTCCTAATAACTCTTTGGCCTTATCCGTATAAGCGTATTTAAAATGAGGCGTATTACCGTCCGCCAAAGAATACAATACCTCGTTCAAAACGATCTCTCTATCCTTTTGGGATGTGATCTCGAAATTTCGGATCGTTCCGGCGGATTTTCGGGCGATTTGGAAGAATGTATCCCTAACGGTATCGGGGTTTCCCTTTTTAGAAGATTTGGCTCCTAATACATGAAGTAGTATCTCCAACTCTCCCGTGTTCTTTTTGGCGTAGATCCTTGGAACCACTAATAATAGACCTTTAGAGATCAGTTCCGTTATCTCTTCTACAAATTTGTAATCCAATTCCGTGGTTGCGGGGTATACCGGGAGTTTGCCGGAATTTAAACCTTCGCTATTCGTATTCTCCCCCGCTATTAACAGAAGCCTTTCCATTTCGGGGCTAAAATAGGGCCTTTCATCGTTGGGATAAGAATCTTTGGATTTGATCTGTAAATATGTGGGCCTAAAAGAAGCGAACTTTCCGAACTCGGTTATTTGTTGGTTTTGTTGGTCAGGTGTACTCATCGCTACCATTTGAACATCCCGAAAAGAAATCAATAAATTTCTTCCTAAAACAAGAAGACGGAAATAACGCAGAAATTATTCGGAATTTTAATATAGTATAATAAATTAACATTCCATTATTGTAAGTAAAATTTTATAAGCGTTCCAAAATTAGTTCCAACGCCTTATTTTTAACCGAAAAATATGTCTTATTACATTTTTTGAATAGATATAGTATACTTCTTGAAATTGAAAATATAAGGAGCGTTCGTTTTAAAACTTTATGTATCGACTTGTCAAAATTCCTACAAAATTTTAGCAGGAATCTGCTTGCTATACATCCATCCGGTTCCAAGATCTCCGCATGATACAACATCCTTGGCACGAGGCCAGTCCTGGCCCAAATCCTCCGCACGAAGTCCATGCACTTGTGGAAATTCCTTCCGGTAGTAAGGCAAAGTTCGAGGTGGATAAGGACTCCGGACTCATCAAACTGGATCGTGTACTTTTTGCCTCCGCTCACTATCCTGCTCATTACGGTTTTATCCCGCAAACTCTAGGAGATGATAAAGATCCTTTGGATATCTTAGTGCTTTGTTCTGAAGAAGTCCCTCCACTATGTTTAGTCCCGGCAAGAGTAGTCGGGGTAATGAGGATGATAGACAGAGGAGAAGGTGACGAAAAGATCCTGGCAGTCGCTTCGGGAGACAGAAGTTTCGACGGAATCGAACATGTCTCTCAGCTTCCGAACTCGTTTAGAGCTGAGTTAACGCATTTCTTCTCCGTTTATAAACAATTGGAAAAGAAAGAAGTCAGGGTAGAAGAACCGGAAGGCCCGGAAGTAGCAAAGGAACTGATCCTAAGAGCATTAGATTTTTATAAACAGAAGTTCCCTAAAAAGTGAGATCAGCCCAAGACCTCGTATACATGGCTGGACTTTGATTTTCCCTTCACTTTTACTTTGCCTAATTTTTTAAAGGAATACTTTCGGCGATTCTTCAACTTGCGGTATGTACTTTCGCTAAGTAGAAGGTTCGCATGAAACTCCTTAGTAAGTCCTTCGATACGAGAAGCAAGATTGACCGCGTCGGAGATCACTGTCCCGTCCATTCTTTCTTCTTCTCCAATCGTTCCAAGCATCAACGTACCTGTATGAAGACCGATACCGATCTGTATCGGCTCATAATGTCGATCCATCCTGGATTGGTTTAGATTCTCAAGCTCTCGGAGCATTTCCATCGCAGCATCCAATGCCTGATCCGGCAAATTTGGGAAAAGCGCCATAATCCCATCGCCCAGATACTTATCCACGAAACCTCCGTGTTTACGAATAATCGGCCCCATTTTTCTCATATAAGAATTCAGGAAGTCGAAATTGTCTTTAGGAGTCATCTTCTCGGAAAGTTGAGTAAAGGATCTAATATCCGAAAACAGGATGGTCATCTCTCTTTGGACCTGATCTCCCAATCCGATCTCTGTGATATTGCTTTTATTTAAAAATTTCAGAAAAGCCAAAGGAACAAATCTACTGTAGGCCTTGTTCACTTCCAACAGGTTATCGGATAGGCGTTCTATATACAAGAATGCCTGAGAAAAACGGAATGAAAGCAAATAGGACTGCACGAATATAAAAACGAATAATCCTAAAGGAAGATAATATCCCGTATTTACCACCGCCTGAGAATATAAACTATCGTTGATAGCTGCAGCAGTTAATGCGATCATCCCGGCGATTGCCATCAGGGAACCTTCTGCTCCGTTTTTAACTAACCGAACTAAAACGAAAAAAATCCACAAGATCGCGAAAATTAAAAATATCTGAAATGGGATCAAAGTATGAGTATAGATACTCGCAGGAGTGATCACTACCGTTGCGGATACGATCAGATTGAATGCTATGAAAAACTTTTTTAGTTTCGCTGAAAATGAATGCGGATACAAAGCATCTAGATAATAAATGAAGAATGGAACAGCTAAGTAGAATGAAATATATTCCAGTTTGTTAAAAAATTCCCAAGGCAGATGAGGGAATTTTTGGATCAAAAATCTTTCTCCGGTTACGAATATCCTAAGACAGATACTAGCGCAAAATGCCCCGAAAAATAATCCGGTCATGTCCCTTCTTCTTAAAGAATACAGACCGAAATGATATAATGCCATTATGATAATACTTCCGAACAAGAACATCTCGCTGAAAGAATTATTATCCCTAAAGTTCAGAAGATCAGCTTCGGTTCCCATCCGTAAGGATTCCCAAAGTCCGCCCTTATAATGATCAAAGTTCGAGATCTCTACCTGAAGTAACATTTCTTTGTTTGGCTGCCCGATAGAAACATAAAGAGGAAGATATTGAGGACGAGATGAATTTTGGTCGGGCCCTACCACTCCGTTTCCCATGATCTTCTTCCCATCCAAATAAATAGAAGCGGCAGTTCCGGCTCCTTGGAAATGTATCATGAGCCTTCCTTGATTTTGGCCCGGAATAATTTTTAAAGTATAAGTACCGTATCCGAACGCCATCAAAGGATTCATTCCTTGCAGCTTAGGGATTTGATTCCAGTTGCCCGGAATATTCACTATATGAGATTGAGCGTCCTTAGGTCCAAGATCCGGCCTGGACACCGCAAGTTTCATCCATTGGAATTTCCACTCTCCATCCAATTTTACGATCCCGTCTTCCCCAAAGTTCCAATCTCTCAGATCCAAAACTCCGTTCTCTGCAAGTGGAGAAATTTTAGGAGAAGTTTTGTTTCGGCAGGAGAATAACGTAAGAACCAGAAATAGAACGAGTGGTATAACTTTCAGAAATTTCATATGGCTTTGATTCGAGATTAGACGATGAGTGTCTCTGTTTTCCTCGGATCGGAAGATGAATTTCCCGGTCCTTCTGCGGAAAGCGGGAGCAATACTAATCAGATTCCCAAATCTATTAAATAAGAAATTTAGAAATTCCGAAGCATTTTTGAAAAATTTTTCCTGCGAGAATCAATAACTCTCGTTCGATGAAAAGTGTCAAAGGGTCCCCGGACAAAACATCCGGGAATTTTATATGTTAGAATTTTTGTAAGAAGGTCTCCAGAATATTTCGGAATTCTTCCGGCTGGTCCATTTGCAACCAATGACCGGCATCCGAAATCACCTTGTGAGGAAATCCTAAATGTAGCCTATGTAACGAAAATTGATCGTCGTTATCCGGAGTGACTATCGCAAGTTTTGGGCCCACATATCTTTTTAAAGAATGGTTTGGATCATAATCCAATAACTCGGAGGTGACCTTGATCACCATATCTTTCGGAGTTCTCGTTAATTCTCCCATAATTCTTTCTTTCACTTCGGGTTTGGAATTTGCCAATAATTGTTCCCAATAGGATTCTGCGGTTTGCACATACGAATCCGAATGTAATGCATTCTTGATTTGTGTACGAACCGATTCAGGTATTTTTTTTGGGTCACCGTTAGAATCCACGAGTACAAGCCCGGCGACTCTACTAGGATTTTCTCCTGCGTATTGTAGCGCTACACTTCCTCCCATGCTATGACCGACGAGAACGAATCTTTGTAGTCCCAAAAGATTTACTACTGTCGCAAGGTCCTGCGCCATGGAAGAAATCCTATAATCTCCATCTTTAGGAAATTCGGAATCCCCATGACCTCTGAGTTCTATCCTGACCACTCTTCTGTTCGGAACAAGGGATTCCTTGATCTCTTCCCAATGAGAGACATTCCCGCCAAAAGAATGGATAAACACCACCGGCATTCCGCCGAATCCCTCGTCTTTATAGGAGATTTTCCCAGTAGGACCATGGACGGAAGTTTTGATAATTTCACCTTTACAAAGAACAATGCCAAAAACGGAAGTTGCTAGAGTAATCATAAAAACAAGTATACTAGAATATACATGACAAGTTCTGTCATATTTAGAGATTTATACTAAATTTATGAGAGCTGATAGGCTTCTAAATATTCTTCTCCACCTACAAGCCAAAGGAAGGACAACCGCAAAGGAGCTTTCCAAAAAATTAGAAATTTCGGAACGAACAGTTCATAGAGACATGGAAGCTCTCTCTTCTGCCGGAATTCCAATCTATGCAGAACGAGGGATCGGCGGAGGTTGGAGTTTAAGCGAGGGTTATAGGACAAACCTTACCGGCTTTAAAAAAGAAGAAGTGATCTCTTTATTATTAGTACATTCTTCTCGAGTCTTGGAGGATTTGGGAAAGAAGAAAGATTTTGATTCTGCTTTCGTAAAACTTATGGCGTCCCTACCTCCCGCGTATAGAAAAGATGCGGAAACTGCAAGACAAAGGATCCATATAGACGGTCTTGGCTGGGGTCGCGCAATCAGGGAACTTCCACTTCTTCCAATATTGCAAGATGCGGTTTGGGAAGAAAAAAAAGTAAAGATCATCTATGAGAAAGAAGGCGGAAAGCCTGAACCTCGAATAATAGAACCTTACGGTCTTGTCGCAAAGGACACGATATGGTATGTTGTTGCCAGACGTGGAAAAGAAATGAGGGTCTATCGGATCTCTCGTATCAAAGAGGCATCGATAACAACGGAGAGATTTGAAAGACCTAAAAAATTCGATCTGAGCAAATATTGGGAAGAATGGATCAAAGAATTCAAGTCTCGAGTTCCCAAATACCTGATCAAAGTAAAGGTCACGGATGCCACCGCGGAACATATCAAAAGTATTCCCTATATGAAATGTCTGAGCCAAAAACCGATGGAAAAAGGTTTTACGGAAATGGTTATCGATATGGAAACCAAAGAATGGGCGTTAGGCAGTATGCTACAGTATTGCGACTCCGTTTTTGTTTTAGAACCTTTGGAATTGCAGGAAGCAATTCGACATAAGGCCAAAGAAATCCTAAAAATTTACGAATAAAAACTTCTTATAGATCGAATTTTTAGAGAGCCGGAAGAAGATTGATTTTCCGGGCAGATCAGGGACAATTTTCTAAATAGAATTTTCATGTCTTCATCTCTTAAAAACTACTGGATACGAAACCTCCACTTTCTGGAAAACCAGGAAGATGCGATACTCATCTCAGACAATAAGGGAAAACTTTTGGATTCCAATGTTCAGGCGAAAGAGCTTGGACTCGTGCCCGAAAAGAATGATATAAAACATTCCGCTTGGTATGCAGAACTTTCAAAAGCAGATTCGAAAGATCATTTTCATCTGACCTTGCATCTTTCTTCCGGTAAAAAAAGATTTATATGCAGGACTATTCCTATCCTGATAGATGAGAAAGAGCCCGCAAAGGCCTTCTATTTTAGGGATATCACTGAAAAAACTTTTACGGAAGCGAAGGCAAAAAGATTCGAGTCCCTCTTTAGAAGAAGAGAAAGTAGAATCAAAGAATTAGAAATTCGTGATAAACTTACGGGCCTTTTCAATCGAGAATATACGATCGAATCCTTCCAAGCGGAACTTTATAGAGCTGAAAGGAGTGGCTCCTCCATAGGAGTGGTCTATTTACATATCGATGGATTGAAAGAGATCAACGAAACATTCGGTAACAGCGGAGGGGACCTTCTTCTGAAAGAAATGGGCCGGATAATTTTAGAAAATTCCAGAAAGAGCGATATCTCTTCCAGGATTGGAGGAGAAAAATTCTTACTTCTTCTTCCTGGAGCACACAAGAATATAGTTTTGGAAAGAGCGGAGAAGATCAAAAGATTATTTTCAGAATCTTGCTCCAACGGTTCTTGGGGAGAAATAAACATCACCGTGTCCTTAGGAGTAGCAATGTATCCTGAAGACGGTTCCACATATGATGTTCTTTTACAAAAAGTCCAGGCAGGAAATTAAATGACACACGTAGAAAAGTTCGAAGGTGAAAGGGCGCAGGTTTATGAGAGAAGGATCGGTAAAATGATCCCGTTCTATTCAGGGATCATGGAATTGGTAGCGATCTATCTTTTAGAAAACACTCCTGAAAAGGGAAAAATATTATCCGTTGGTTGCGGAACTGGAGCAGACTTTTCTAAATTGTTAAAAATTTTCCCGGATCGGTTTTCAATTACCGGTTTGGACCCTTCTCCCGAAATGATCGAGCAGGCTCGGAAAAAATTTCCTCAACTAAAGTTCATCTGTGGAACTGTAGGAGAACTTCCACCTGCAGAAGAATATGATTCGGCCACCCTGTTATTCGTTTTACATTTTCTCCCGGATACCGGGGACAAACTTTCTCTCTTGAAAGAGATCTGCTCTAGATTAAAAAAGGGAGGAAGCCTAATTTTATTCGATCTATTCGATCCGCAAACAGAAGGATCTGAAACTTTATTTAAAAATATAAAATCCTACTTAATCAACTTCCAAGGTTGGGAAGAAGAAGCAGTTGGAATCTATCTAAAAAGAGTATTCGAATTACATCGCATCGGCAGCGCCAGATACACCGAACTTTTTCAAGAAGCGGGATTTTCGGAATATTCTCAAAAATTCAGATCCTTGCATGTGGGCGGATGGATCGCTACTAAATAAGAATCTCCTAAAATGAGTATTAGCTTCTCTTACTCGGCTTAAATGCCGAGGTCATGTTCTTGGAAGCCAACTTCTTTTCGTAAAATTCCTTAGAGGCCGCGTAAATCGTTTTTTCGAAAGTAGCGTACACTGTCCCTTCTTCATCTTCGTATTTTGCGGGAAGATCGAAAACGATTTCACCTTTTTCTAATATATCTTGCTTTGTTTTTTCGATCAACTCTTCCGTGATCAAAAATCTGATCTTTACTTTGTCGAGGATCGGTCGAACGAATTTCACTTTTGCAGCCTTGTCCCAGACCACATAGTCCGATCCGAGTATCCACATCATCATCAGCATATAGTACGGATCCACGGAACTATAGATACTTCCGCCGTAAATTGTACCGACTCGATTTAATGTGCGTAGATTTTTCTTTAGACTTACATGAAGTTCTCTAAGATCGGAAGAGATGAATTGTATTTTGCCGCCGGTGCACCACAAACAAGGCCAATGGTTCAAACGAAAACGCAACCACCAAGAAGATAAGGATTCTTTTTTATCGCTAAGATATAATTTCATACGGATTCTTTGCTGTCAGATTGAAAGTAGTATTCATCTCTGCAAGGCGATTTCCCTTCTGCTCATTCCCGAAAACTACCACTTATATTCCGGTTATATTAAGATAACAAACATAGAACCTTTTTATTCTTTAGAAAACGATCGTTATGTTAACTTTTTAAAAATATTCGAAAGGACGTTGACAGGGATAAGGTTTCGAATATTTCTTTTTCTACTCCGGATATCGGAGCTAAGCATTAAACTTTTATAATGCAGAAAAACAGATCATTTGAATGGTGAAAAAATGAAAAGATCCAAGGTGCTTACTACCAAAATCGTCGCAGCCGCATTTATTTGTGCTGTTTCCCTGATGGGAGCCGGATGTAAAGATTCCTCCTCAAACTACGATTCATTGTTATTTTTAGTCCAAGCCAACGGTAAATCCGGCGGTTCTCTTCCAGCGGACATAAATTATAAAGCGGAATACCTCACTCCTGCGCCTTTAGACCAGCCGAGTGGAATACCTTTCGAAGGGGGCGGCACCAAGGGTAAAAACGGAAGAAGTCCTATCCCTGTTTACGCTCCAAAATTGCAGATTGACCCGCAGGCTTGGATGAGCAGCGGATACCAGTCCAGATCGAATACCCAGCTCAGAAACATTTGTATCCCTGGAACTCACGACTCGGGAACTTACGGGATCAACGGAATAGACGAAAATATCTCCCAAACTCAGGAATATAACGTAGGAGAACAATTGGCTCTAGGATATCGCTACTTCGATCTAAGGATCAAAAAGATAGACGGACAATTTAAGATTCACCATGGGTCCAGCGTTTCTGTTTCCGCTCAGGAAGTGTTCCAACATATCTCCAGCTTCGTAAATAATCGTAAAAAAGAGATCGTATTCGTTCATATCCAGAATGTGGATAGCATGAGCGATGCAGAGCATTACGAACTAAAGGACCAATTGGTTCTTCCATACTTAGGTTCCAGAATGGCTCCTCGTAATTTAGGGAATTCGGTGAACTTTGCCCAACTTTGGGACCTAGACAAGAATGTGATCCTAATCTGGGGCGGCGGAAATTACGCGGACTTATCTCAATTGTATTGGAACCAAGGCCAAACGATGAAAAGCGACTGGCAAAATACCGGAAGCGAATCCGATCTGATCAATGGACTTAGAGCACGTATCAAAGATAATAGAGAAGGTAAATTTTACGTAGCTCAAATGATCCTAACTCCGAATGCGACTCAGATCATCTTCCCACCTTATTGGGGAAGTATAGAAGATCTTACCAATGATAAATTGGATCATGCAAGTTTTGTTTATGACTTGGATAGAGAAGCCAAAAAATCGGGACAACGTTTGAATATCGCAATGGTAGACTTTGCAGGTCCACGCTTCTCTCAATATGCCTTCGAAGCATGTATGGATGTAAACGATCTAGAACCTAGATACTTCACTTTAAAAAGTAAACAATCCAATTTATGTTTAGATGTGAGCAGCAGCGGAACTGATAACGGAACTCGTGTTCAAGTATGGAACTGCAATAACACGAACGCCCAAAAATGGTTCTATGAACATTCTACAAGTTATCTAAGAAGCAAACTGAATAATGATAAATGTTTAGATAACGGAGCGGAGAATTGGAACGGAGGAAAGATTGTACTCTGGGATTGTAAAGATATGAACAATATGAGATTCGATTTTTACGACGATTCTATGCGGGTTAGACAAAACGAATCTATCGCTGTGGATGCAAACGGTTCTACGAGCGGCTCCTTGGTCAGCCAATGGACCTGGCATGGCGGAAACAACCAACGTTGGGAGAAAAATTACGAGTCTCCTTACTTCGCACTCGTAAACCAAGCTTCTAATCTTTGTTTGGATGTAAATAAGAGCAGCACTGATAATGGAGCAAGGATCCAAGTTTACAACTGTAACGGAACGGACGCTCAAAAATGGTATTACGATGCAGGGAACGGTTTCCTCAGAAGCAAACTAAATCCTTACAAATGTATGGATAACGGAGGAGAGGCTCGTAACGGCGGAAAGATCGCTCTCTGGGATTGTAAGGATATGAACAATATGAGATTCGATTTCGTGGGAGATAGTATCCGAAATCGGATCAACTCGTTGTATGCTGTGGATGCAAACGGAACCTCCAGTGGATCTTTAGTGAGCCAATGGGAGTTCAAAAATACGAGCAACCAACTCTGGAAAAGATCATATTAATAAATCCTAATAAGATTTATCCTCTCGGTTTTGAGGCCGGGAATATACAGAAGGTCCGGATCTTGCGGACCTTCTTCTTTTTTTAGCCCCCAAAGCTTGACTTCACAGTTGTATAAGCCTGGGCTAAAAAATACACAAAAACCGAGAAGGAACTAGAAGCAGAGATCATCCAAATCCCTAAACCGATGGGAGATCCCCAAGAATACCAAGGATAATCCGGAATTTCGTTCTTGCTATTTTCTGCCATATTTGTTCTCCTTAAATCGAATTAACTCGATGATTAATTATCTTGATTATCGAGATATTAGATGGTCGAAATAATTGCAAGATAAAAAAATCCCAAAAACGAAACCCGATCTGATGGAATCCATTATGAGCGATTCCAAAAACCTGAGTACAGTATCCATTTTATTCCACCAGACTATCGCCGATCGGCTCGGGCTTTATATCACGGATCACAAATGTGTGGACTTTTTGTTTACTCAGGGCCCTCAAACAGCGGGAGAGATCGCTAAAACGATGGGACTAAGCACTGGCGCAGTAACTTCTCTGATTGATCGATTGGAGAAAAAGGGCCTGGTGGAACGCAAAAACGATCCAAATGACAGAAGAAAGGTGAGAATTTTCCTGACCCAAGATATGGCCGCCATGCAGAAAATAGGAAGCCTGTTCGAAGGTTTAGCCAAATCGGTTTGGGAACAACTTTCTGCTTACACCGCCGAAGAACTAAAGATCATTTTGGATTATACCCGCAAATCGATCCGGATCATGGAAGAAGAAAGAGAAAAACTTTTGCAGAACCGACCGGATTCATAAACTTTTTAGAAGGATTCTACTATTTTGCTTATATTTTTAAGCTTGCTCAACTAGCCGATTTTGCGGAACAATTCTGCGAAAACTTTTAGAACTGAATGAATTCCTAATTTTTCGGGAATTTTTGGGGGAGGAAAGGATGAAAGCTTTAGTCACCGGAGCAAGCGAAGGTATCGGAAGAGAATTCGCAAAACAACTAGCTGCAAAAGGTTATCAGATCACCGCGGTTGCAAGAAACGAAGCAAGACTCAAACAACTAGTAGATGAACTTGGAAAAGGTCATTCATTTATCGTTGCAGACTTATCCGATCCGAAATCAACCGCAAAGATTCAAAAAGAGTTAGAAGATAATCATTACAATTTGCTAATAAATAATGCAGGTTTCGGAGTATACGGACCGTTTGATAAAGCGGATCTCCATAGGTTACAGGCGATGACTCGTCTTAATATCGATTCTCTCGTTTCTTTATCATATTCTTTCTTAAAAAATTCCAAAGAAGGAGATTCTTTGATGAATATATCTTCTACTCTGGGGCTTGTTCCTATGCCTTCTTCCGGAGTATATTCCGCGACCAAAGCATTCGTAACTTCTTTTAGTGAATCCTTATGGTATGAGCAGAGAAAAAGAGGTGTCTACGTTATGGGCCTTTGCCCTGGAGTGACCGTTTCCAACTTTTTCGAAAGAGCGGGAGGAGATCCTAAGGATTTTCCCAAAGCAATCGCCCAATCCGCAGAAACCTTGGTTGAATACGCTTTGGCGGCCTTGAAAAAAAGAAGTTCTCCCACTGTGGTTTCCGGTCTTCCGAATAAAGTTTTAGTAAAAGTTTCTAAGCTGATCGGAAGGAAAGCTACGGTTAAATTGATGGGAAAAATGAGGTAATAAATAAGATGACGTCCCCTTTTTTTGGAGAATTTTTAGGCACATTTGTGCTCATACTTTTAGGAGACGGAGTAGTAGCCGGAGTTTTATTAGAAAAATCTAAAGCAAAAGATTCCGGTTGGATCGTGATCACTGCAGCCTGGGCATTCGCGGTTATTTTAGGAGTTTTTACGGCCAAAGCATTCGGAAGTGCGGATGCTCATTTAAATCCCGCAGTTACTTTAGCTTTTGCGGTACAATCAGGAGAATATTCCAAAATTCCAATATACCTTCCCGCACAATTTCTGGGGGCGTTCTTAGGAGCCGTGGCGGTATACCTGCATTATCTTCCTCATTGGAAGGAGACAAAGGATTCCGGAAAAATTTTGGCAGTGTTCTCCACTGATCCCGCAATTTCTAACCCACCTTCCAACTTTATCAGCGAATTTTTAGGCACCTTCCTATTGATCATCGGACTACATTCCATATTCTCCCCTCAGATCGCAGATGTGACCACTCCGATCGGTGTAGGATATGTGGGCGTTCTGGTCTGGGTGATCGGACTTTCTATGGGCGGAACCACGGGATACGCGATCAATCCGGCAAGAGATCTGGGACCGAGGCTCGCGCATTATATTCTTCCTATCGCAAACAAAGGAAACTCGGGATGGAAATACGCATGGCTTCCAATTCTTGCTCCTTTAGCAGGCGGAACAGTCGCAGGAATATTCTTAAAATCTTTACTATAATCGGCAGGATCGAATCGAAGTATGAAATCACTCCATATCAAGCAAACATTCTTAATACTCTTTTTAATCTATTTATCTTGCGGCGGAGAACAGATTCGAAACGTTCCGATCGACGGAAACTTGGATCTGCAAGGCCATAGAGGTGCCAGAGGTTTAAAACCGGAAAACACCTGGCCTGCATTCGAAGAAGCTCTTTCCCAAGGAATGACCACACTCGAGTTGGATACTGTCCTGACCAAGGATCAGAAAATCATAATACATCATGATTCCGAATCCAATCCCGCATTATGCTCCAAAAAAGACGGATCAGAGATCATTTCCAAATCCATTTACGAACTTACTCTTGCCGAATTAAAACAACTGGACTGCGGAGCTAAAAAAAATCCTAAATTCCCCGAACAGATCTCCGTTCCTGGAACCGAACTTTTAACCATCCAAGAATTTTTTGAAAAGGTCCAAACTTGGGAAAGAACCGGAAAAAGAAAAATTATCCCTAAATTCAATATAGAGACAAAATTCCCGAATGATGAACAGTCACAAGTCTCTAACGAAATTTTAGAAGCTCACGTTAGTCTTTTGATCAAAGCAATCGAAGCTGCTAAGGTTGTAGATCGCACAACGATCCAATCTTTTTATCTTCCAGCACTTCCTTTAGCTAAGAAAAAAAATCCTAAGATCCAAACTTCTGCGTTATTCTCTCTCACTTATCCGCAAGGAGCGGCTATGAAATTCGGGCTCGGTGGTTCCAGACGAGAACTTGTTTTAAATCAAACAAAAGAGTTAAAAGCGGATATTATTTCCCCTTATTTTTTATATGTTACGGATGAATTCGTTTCAAAGGCGCATTCTTTAGGAATTAAAGTGATTCCTTGGACCGTGAATGATACAGTTGAAATGGAAAGATTGATTAAAGCAGGCGTAGATGGAATTATTACGGATTATCCGGATCGGTTGAATTCCGTTCTTAAAAAACATTAGACACACTTTCGGTTCTGCTTATCCTAACTGGAAGTGAAGCGGTCTCTTTTACTTCTTTCCACTTTTTTGTTCTGCTTCTCTTTAGAAGCGGCGCCGATCCGAGACGGAGTGTTGCAAATTTCCCCTCAGGATCTCGAGGAACATTCCGAACTCATTCCATTAAACGGGAATTGGCAATTCTTATATGGAGAATTTGTTTCTCCTGAAAAAAGTTCCGCAGCTAGTTGGGACATGTTATCCGTTCCTCACTCTTGGCAAGATACCAAAAAAGGAGATCAAATTCTTCCGAGAGAAGGAGCGGCAAGCTTTCGTTTATCCATCATCTTCCCGGAAGAAGATCTAAAAAAAGAGATCGGATTGATGATGCCTGACTTCGCATCAGCTTACAAATTATATTATAACGGAAGATTAATATATTCTTCTGGAAACCCGAGCTTAGAACCTTCTTCTGAAATACCTAGGATCAAATCGGTATATTTACCTTTAAGAGTAGAAAGAACAAATACTGAAATTTTAATACAAGGCTCCAACTGGATCAATAATTTCGGCGGTTTCTGGCAGGTTCCAAAAATTGGGACCTTAGAAGCGATCTATAGGGAAAAGCTGATCACTCAATCAAGAGAATCATTTTTGTTCGGTGGACTTCTTCTCATCGGACTTTATCATACGGGACTTTTTCTTTTTAGAAGAAAGGAAAGATCCGCATTCTATTTTGCATTATTTACATTTTTAGTAACTTTGAGAGTCGCATTGATCGGCAATAGGCTTGTTTTGGAAATTTTTCCGGATTTCCCTTGGGAGTCCGTTTTTAGATTGGAGTTCTTCTCTTTCTATACGCCGGTCCCGATCTTTTTAATGTTCCATCGTTCCTTATTTCCGGAGGACACATTCTCTTGGGTACCTGCTGTTGCTTGGGTGATAGCGATCGTTTACGATATTACTTTATTATTCCCGATCGGATTTTTCACAAAGATCGTAGGTCCGTTCCAAATCGTAACTGGGATCGGCTTACTATATGTACTGTTTACAGTTTGTTTGGGAGTTTGGAGAAAAAGAGAAGATTCTCTCCTGTTCCTTACAGGATTTTTCGCATTTGGGATCACTGTTGGAATAGACCTACTTTGGGACAAATTAAATCTAAGAGGGATCAATCTTTCTCCTTACGGACTTCTCGTATTTACTCTTTCCCAGTCATTGGTGCTTTCCAGAAGGATAGCAAGAGCATTCAGAAAATCTGAAATACTCAGCGAAAATTTAAGGATCACTAACAGCGCTCTGAATATTTTAAAAGACAATTTAGAAGTCCTCGTTCGGGAAAAAACCTCCGAATTGAATCATTCCCTGGAAAGAATACGTAAAGACTTACTCGTTGCCCAAAGAATTCAGAAGAAACTTTTCCCGGAGAATGTGGAATCTTATAAAGAATTAAAATACGCAGTAAAATATTTGCCAAGAGACGAAGTTGGCGGGGATTTTTACGATATTTTCGAAGTTTCACCAGGTGTGTATCGGATCTTTCTTGCGGATGCCACCGGACATGGAGTCCAAGCTGCGTTAGTCACTATGGTGATCAAGGCGGAATATGAAGGTATCAAATTCGGAGCAAAAGATCCCGGATTCTGCTTGGATCTTCTGGATGATAAGTTCCAGAGAAAATTCTCCTCTTTAGGAACGATATTCTCTTCTATTATCGTGGATATTTATGCCAGAGAGAACAGATTAGTTTACGCGTCTGCAGGACATCCGGATCAGATTTTGGTACATTCTTCTCATCTTATGAATTTGAGAAGGACAGGCGCTATCATAGGTTTGAAAAACAAAAAAAGTTACGAGAACCAAGAAATGGATTTTTCAAACGGAGATAGGATGTTCCTTTTTTCGGACGGAGTATTCGAACAATTCAATTCCAAACGAGAAGCCTGGGGAGAATCCAGATTGAGAAAACGGATCTCCGAACTTTCGCAAGAGCCTATCGAAAATATCCCTGACATTGTGATGAAAGATCTGGACCTGTGGTTAGAATATTCCCAGCCTCAGGATGATATCAGTTTGATCGCAATAGAAAGAGTTTAATTAACTTACGATCCTGAGTTCGTCGATCGTAATCGTTTTTTCCAGAAAGTAAAAACTAAGAGTTGGAGAAAAGTCCGTAGAATGATCTATTCTTCGTCTTCTTCTAACCCAAGATAAAATAGGGCCCATAAAGTATCGAATAAGATCTGCATTAATAGTGCGAACCTTTCTTCCCTATCTTCTACCGTTTTGAAATCTTCGATCAAGAAGGTAACGAAAGGCTCTAAGATCCTTCTTTCTTCCAGATCGGGGATAGAATTCAAACTTTTGATGGAAAAGTTTGGCTCCACAGGTACATTATGATAATTTAATCGACTGTTTAGGACTAAAACGGCTATTTCTAGAAGTTCTGCATCCGACATCGTTTTTACGCCGGCATCGTTCAGTCCGGAAAGTAGGCCCGAAATTGCCTCGTCGGTGATCTCTTCGCTTCTGTCCTCGTCTTCGTCGCTATAGGCTTCTGAAATTGCGATTAGCACCGCAGTGGCTTGATCCCAAAAAGAAGACAATACCTCGTCCAAACGAGCCTCGTCCTCTTCGGTTAATTCCCTTTTGAACCCTGAGTCCAAATCATCATAAAAAGGTTCCGGATCATCGGTCTCGCATGCAGCGGAAACGAATGTGCGAACAGCGATCCAAAAAGGCGACTTTTCGTGGCCGATGCGAAGAATTTCCTCTGCATATTTGGCGACTGTAGCTCTCCAATCGGAAAGAGAATAGGAAGGAATCTCCATATTCAAATGTTCCTCACTATCTTCAAAATCGTCGACACTATAAATCTTTTCATATTATTTTTTAAGAAGAAATTTAAGCTAGATCTTTAACTAACTCGCAGATTCTAGTTGCTCCTTACTATGAAAGACCGAATATTTTCCCCATGAATATTGACCAAGATTATGATTTTCCCAGATTTCGTTCGGATTCGAACAAGGGTCATTATGAAAGCTGGTTCGTAAGAGGAAATCATCCGGTTCGTCCTCTTGCAATTTGGATCCGTTATACTATTTTTTCTCCCAAACGTTATCCTCAAGATTCAATAGGAGAATTATGGGCGATCTATTTCGACGGAGAAAACGGAAAACATTATGTTTCTAAATCGGAATATCCTATCTCAGAATGCGAATTTTCCGGAGATCCTTTTAAGATCAGGATCTCTTCTTCCGTTCAAGACCATAAAGGTTTAAAGGGCAAATCCGGAAACAAGCAAGGTTCTACGAATATAGAATGGGACCTAAACTTCTCCGGAGGCGATAATCCTCTTTTTCTATTTCCTAAAGATCTATATTCGGGAGGTTTCCCAAAGGCAAAGGTGCTCGTCGGAAAACCTTCCCTACTACTTAATGGATTTATAAAATTAGAAAATAATAAAATAGATCTAAAAGATTGGAAAGGTAGTCAAAATCATAACTGGGGCCCGAAACATACGGACCAATATGCGTGGGGACAAGTAGCTGGCTTCGATGGAGAAGAAGGCTCCTTTCTAGAACTGGCAACTGCAAAGATCAAGATAGGACCTCTCTGGACTCCAGCTATCACTCCAATTGTCCTACGTTTGCACGGAAAAGAGTATGCACTAAACGGCTTATTCTCCTCTTTCGGAAGAGCGAGCTATCATTATTTCGATTGGAAATTTCAGGCTTCTTCTCCTGAAATAAAAATAGAGGGAAGGATACACGCGGATAAAAAGGATTTTGCCTGCCTGCGTTATGCGAATCCTCCGGGCGGTTGGAAGTTTTGTTTAAATAGCAAAATAGCAAGGGCAGAAGTTTTGGTCCAAAGAAAAGGGGAAACTTCTCCGCTTCGTTTAAGATCTGCCAGAAGTGCAGCCTTTGAAATACTTACTGAAGATCGTTCTCACGGTTTACTGACTGAAGTTTAATATTCTTTTACCTCGGACCTTTTTCGGATTGACCAGGGTCCCTTTCTCGAAAATTTTGAGAGTCAGCCTCAGTTTCTTTTAATCCAAAAAGACCGTTCCTTTTGGATATATTGGAGCAAAACGGGATTTAGACAAAAAATTCCTGAGGCGGCCGAGATGAGATAGTGGTGAGGAAAAAACCTCATTGACTTTTTTTGAGACTTATTCTCACTTGCAAAATCAAGCCGGTCCCTGTCCCAGGAGCCGGAGGGAGTCATCCCCACAGTTCATCTCTGGCCCCGGTCGGATTTTATCCAGACCGGGGATTTTTCCCAAATTTAAAGGAGATTTCCATGCGAAACATCCATACAAGAATATTCTCAATTCTGTTCAGCGTTACTCTGTTCGGTTCCCTGATTTCTTGCGAGGGTCCTGGTAGCAATAATGCTGCCGCAGCGCTTTTAGGTTTGGATATTCCTGCCAGCGCAACGAAAGTCCAAGCACTCAACCGTTATGCGGACCTTGCCTATGAATCCTATAACCAAGCGGCAACAGATGCAACAAACCTACTTACTGCACTTACTACCTTCACTACTACTCCCAACGAGGCAAATCTGACTGCTGCCAGAAACGCCTGGGTTGTAGCAAGATCCAGTTACTTGGTTACGGAAGCCTTTCGTTTCAGCAACGGACCGATCGATGCAGATCCGGGCTTCTGCGGAGCTCCGGGAGGTTCCAATTACTCCGGAACCGATGAGTGTGAAGGCGCACTCAACGCATGGCCTTTAGATGAAGTAGTCATAGACAATTACCTAAATAGCTTATCTTCCGCTCCTACTTTTGCGGACATCTACTCTAAAAACGGTGATTCTTCCTTAGCTTCCGGTAGCGAAGGCGATACCGAGAAAGTAGTTATGACCGGCTATCATGCGATCGAATATCTTCTTTGGGGACAAGATAATGCAAGCAGCGGAAACAACTCGGTTCCTGGGCAAAGACCAGCAACTGATTTTTCAGGAGGCGGAGTACCCAGTTATAGAAGAGCTTATGTTTTGGCGGTCACTCAAGGCTTGATCGGTCATTTACAGCAAGTTAGAAACCAATGGGATCCTGCAGTTACTTCCGGCATTTACAGAACGGATACTTTTTTAGCTTCCGGAAATACGGATACGTCCTTAAAGAATATTTTCGACGGTCTTACCGCATTCATGGTTCAGGAATTGGGAGGAGATCGTTTATCGGGTGTGGATAGTGAACTCCAAGAAGACGAACACTCCTGTTTCAGCGACACTACTAAAGCGGACTTCTATTATGATGCGCAAGGTGTTTATAATATTTGGACCGGGAACTACAGCATCAAGAAAGGAGTAAATATCAGTACGGGAGCGGGACTCGTCAATCTTCTGAGTAGCAAGAACCAAGGCTCAGTCGTTTCCGAAATTGAGAGAGCAAGAGATACTTTCTGTATCAATCTGGACAATGAGAGTTCCGATCCCAATTACACTTCGTCTTGCCCAAGCGGAAGTTTATCTCACCGTTATGATCAAGTGATTATGCACCCTACAGATAGCCAACATAACGTTTTGGAAAATGTAGGTTTACTGATCAATACGACATTGGCTCAAAACATAGTTAGAGCGAAGAATGTTTTAGGACTCTAATCGATTACAATGTATGGGAGTCGGACTCTTATTTTCCGACATAAAGATAAAAAAATGAACTGTGATAAAAACAAAGGTCTCCACAAAAACGGGGACCATAAAAAAAACCGGATCGGTCTAAAAGGATCGATCTTATTTCTTACGATTGCGTTACTTTCACTTGGATGCGATCCTTCCGGTGGAGATAACACCATGGCTCTGTTAGCCGCTTTAAATCCTTCGAATGGTTCTGTGGATCCAGGCGAAGAATATTCCGGCGGTTACACTACGAACTTCGTCTCAAATGCTTTTGCATTCGATATTCGCGCCGCAAATTTAAGATCCGGAGGAGCGACTAAGTTCAATAAAGGAAACTCATTCTTCAATATCAATTGGGTCTCAGAAGGAAGCAGTTCTCCTGCGGGACTCGGACCTACTTTTAATACGAACTCCTGTCAAAATTGCCACCAAGGCGACGGCAGAGGAGCTCCACCTTCTTCCGGTTCCTTGAATAACTTCCCGGGAATTTTAATCCGCCTTTCTCAGAACGGTTCCGATCCCACTACGGGAGGACCTGTCGGCCTAGACAAATACGGTCTTCAATTGAATCATAAAGGTTTAGGCTGTAATCCGGCGGTTTATGATTCCAATTTCGATTGCGATAGCGGCAGTATAACAGGTTCGAATTTTACTCCTCCGGAAGGAGCCGCCTCGGTATCTTACGGCTCCATTGCCGCTCCCAATTATCCAAGTGGAAGCACTACTTATCCGGAAGGAACTAACGTAACCCTAAGTCAGCCTACGTATACTTTTACTTGGAACCCTCTATTCGGAGATCCTACTTCTTCCCCAAGCGGTTTTAACTTCTCTCCAAGAACCGCTCCTATGATCCCAGGTTTAGGTCTTTTACAAGCGATTCCTGAAAGCACTATACTAGGCTGGGCGGATCCGAGCGATTCGGATGCAGACGGTATATCAGGAAAAGTGAATATGGTTTGGGACGCATCGACCAGTTCCAAAGTCCTGGGAAGATTCGGCTGGAAAGCGAACGAGCCTAGTTTGTTCCAGCAGAATCAGGGAGCATTTTTAGGAGATATGGGAATCACTAGTCCTTTATTCTCTACGGATAATTGTCCTTCCGGTCAAGCTGCATGTATTACGAATTCTTCAGGAACTGCAAGCCCGGAAATCTCCGCAACCCTGGTGGATGCTGTCGTCTTCTATACTATGTTGGTTGGAGTTCCTTCCAGAAGAAATATTACGGATCCGGATGTAGTCGCAGGAAAAGCTCTCTTTACCAGTGTAGGTTGCGCGGGCTGTCATAAACCTTACGTTCAGACAGGAAATGTTCCCGGATTTCCGGAAATTTCCTACCAGCATATCAAACCGTATACCGATCTGTTGCTTCATGACATGGGCCCGGGACTCGCGGACGGAAGACCCGATTTTGATGCGAGCGGTCAGGAATGGAGAACTCCTCCTCTTTGGGGTTTAGGACTGATACAAACAATAAACGGACATTTAAGACTGCTTCATGACGGAAGAGCGAACGGGATCGAAGAAGCGATCCTTTGGCATGGAGGAGAAGCGAATACAGCTCGTGGAAATTTCCAAAGCCTCACAGCAGCACAGAGACAACAATTGATCACATTTTTAGAGTCCCTATAAGAGAGGAAAATATGAACCTTACATCTGCGATAAAACATTATAAAAATATAATTATCCTAACGTTGATCTCCTCTTTCTCCCTGACAGGTTGTGAAGGGGGATCAAGCTCTAACATGGGAGCGCTCGCCTTCTTATTTTCCTCAAACGCTGATTATACTAAAGTGCTAAGATATTCCGGGACGAACGTGGTTCTTCCAAGCTTGCTTGCTCTTAAAAACGATACTGCCGTCTTGGAAACCAAGGCTTTAGCTTATTATACCACTCAGAACGCCACAACCTTAGGAGAATTGCAAGACGCTTGGAAAGCCGCTCATGTTTCCTTGAAAAAAGTGGAAGCTTTTTATTTCGGTCCGGGAACCTATCCATCTACCAAGAACTATTACGTTAAAATGGATGCTTTCGAAACTATTTCAGCGAGACCTTTATGGACTTACGTGAATAAAATTATCACGAACACTGCGTCTTGCGCGACTACTGATCCGATCACTAAAACCGATCTAGCGGCTTGTTCAGTGATATACAAGGGATTTGAATCTTTGGAAATGCTTATCTTCTCTTCCGACGGTTTGGCGAGTACGATAGATGATGCAACTTCAATCAATTCTGTCAACACTGCGGGTTCTAGAAGATTAGAATATCTTAAATCGCTTGCTCAATTAATCAACCAAGACGCGAATAGTTTGTATAATTCTTGGGATCCTTCCGGAGAGAATTTCTTAGGAAATTTTATCGCAGGGAACGGATCTTATTTTTCCAATCAAGGAGTCGCCTTCGATACATACGTTCAATCCTTGGGAAATATAATGTACCAAATCTGGGATGCTAAATTAGGAGGACCGGCTTGTATAACTCCAGGATGTTCTACAAATCCGAATCCTAAATCCACAGAGGCCACCTTCTCGAGGAATGCTTACCAGGATCTATATGACAATCTTTTGGGTTTCGAACTTGGATACCAGGGGAATCCGGCGGATACGGATTCAGTTACTCTTTCTACGATGATCCAAGCTCAAAATTCCCAATTGGATTCGGATATCAAAGCTGCGATCGCTGCCTTAAAATCTGCGATCAATACCTCCAACGATTTGTATGCCCAAATAGATGCCGATGGAACTTCGGTAGGGACAAGTATTACTACAAACGTGCAACCGATATACAACCTTGCCGATACTCTAAAAGTCCTTTTTAATGTGGATGCGTTCTCAGCATTGGGCGTTCCGAGTCTTCCTCCAGCGGCGGACGGAGACTGATCCTTTTATAAAATGCTAATATATATTGTTTGAGATAAAAACGATATATATTAGCATTCCGTTCTCGCACTCCAAATTTGTCTTGCAAACATTGCCGTTAGACTTTTCTCTATCGGACTATGTTTAGTTCTCTATTTCCATTGATCGCTTTTACAGCTTGGACAATTCTACTCGTACTCATCGTAGTATCTTTTAGAACAGTGCAGGTATTGGCAGGCTCCAAAAAATCTAACGAGTTCCCGGCTTGGATACAACACGGTTCCGATCTGTATTGGAGGATCCACCGAGCTCATCTGAACTGCGTAGAAGGTCTTCCTGTTTTCGGAGTTTTAGTTTTGACCTTTATTCTCTCAGGATACCAAAACGATACTTTCGATCTTCTTGCTTGGATCGTATTCGGAGCAAGGATCCTACAAACAAGCGCTCATCTAAGTGGCGGAGGCGTTTGGAACGTGAATGTGAGATTTACCGGATTTATTATCCAATATATTTGTTTCACTGCGATGTTGGTGATTTTAGTACGTTCCATTCTTTAATCTAGGAACGACGGGGAAGGTCCCCGGTCGGAACCGCGACAGCGATGCGTAGACCTTTAGTCCGGGCACTGCCCGGATGAGCGCGAATGCGCGAAGTCGAAGCAGCGCGGTTCCCGCGAAGCGGGAAGTCGCCATATAATCTCTTCCCGAATCCGATTTTGAAAAACCTCTTGACCGTTGTGTACATTTGCGGTTAACCTTCGGGATACATGGCTTCCAAGTTCGATTATCTCCGCAAAAATCTTTATGCAATGGCGGAGCTATGTTTAGAACAAATCCTTATTTTGGATGATGCGATCGAACAGGAAAATCCGGACCTTGCCAAACAAGTGATCGAAAGAGACGATCTCATCGACAGTTTGGAAAAACAAAACGATAACCTTTCCCAAAATGCGATCTTAGAAGCGATAGCAAATCGTAACTTACTCGGGATGGACCAAATCGACGGAGAAGTTGTTCTCAAAAAAGATCCTCTTCGATTTGCACTCTCCTCCATTCGTATCAACCGAAGTTTAGAAAGAATGGGAGATCAGATCGTAAACTGCGCCACCTGTTATAGAAGAGGACTTCTCCCAAAAGGATTTTTCAGACAGGAAGAAATTTTGGACAAGATGCTCTCCAGAGTAGTTACTCTTGTAGGAATGGCTGTAGAATCCTTGGTGGAAGAGAAAAACAGATTTTACGGCTCGGTCCATACGGTGGAAGAAGAACTAAATAATCTTTGTCACGCTGCATTCTTAAAGTTCGTGTTGGACCCAAGATTGGACAAAAACCAATTCGCAGACTTGTACAGAATAATCCTAGGGATTGAAAGAGCTGGAGACTATGCGGTAAACATCGCAGAAGAATTGGTACGTTTAAATACTGGAATGGACATTCGCCATCTTTCAGATCCGGTCCAGGTCACAGAAAAAACAAAAGTTTCTTAGATATATTATAAAATCCTAATTATTGCTGAACGCAAACTAAAGATTTTGTTACACTACAGAAGTCCGGAGTTCCAGTCGATATTCCTCCGACGTTTGGATCGGCAGAATTTGCAAAATTTCCTTGGTCGGAAGGGTTATTGGAAGTCCAACCTTGGCAGGTATTTGCTGTAGACCAATCCGTCTGCAAGCCGGTCCAATATCCTGCGGCAGTCGCTGCTACCCCACTCCCTGTTCCGAACGCAAATAATGCGTTCGCATCCGTTGAGAAAGCTTTGGTAAAAGCGCCACCGTTAAAATCTATATAGTCTTTATTCGGCTTTAATACCCAGTCTATCTTAGAAGGCATTGCTCTCCTCCATGTACCTGCGACCGCGAAAGTTTTGTAAGTCCCGGAGGGAAGTCCGGTCAAAGAGTCCGCCGCATTCTGACAAACAAAATCCGCAAAGCCGCCGAATCCGAAATTTCCCGCAAAGGATGCGCTTGTCGCAAACAAAAATTTATCATTATCTTTTTGTAATATTGAATAAGGGATCGTTTCGGAATTCGGAGTAAGAATGGAGATCACGACTGAATTATCCGTAGAGTCGGAGTCATCGGACAATCCAGTCACAGTCAAAGTTTGAGGAATATTATAATCCGAGGGAGTAAATATCAGAGTAGATGGAGAGATCGAAGCTATCGCAGGATTACTGCTGGAAAAATTATAAGTTACCGAAGAAGAATCAGGCTTATGCACCAGATAAATGGATAGAACAAGAGACCCGCTCTCCGGAAGAGAATTCCCACCGGTAATGATAATCTCCTTATCACATCCATTGATCAAACAGTCGATAATTGCGTTCTCATAATATTCCTTTGTACTAGGATCTCCGGAATTTTCGGATTTAATTGCACAAGACGATTGAAGGACCGAAAAACAGATCGCAAAGAATAAGACAAGTCGCTTGATCAGCATAAAAAACTAAACCGGATCCTTAAAACGGGTGGTCTCGCTTCCATTATTGGATTCGAGACCTTCTCCCTGTTCCAAATAACTTTCTAATTCTTCTTTTAAACCGTGAGGTAGCTGCAAGCCGGTACTTTCTATCCTTTCGTTGTATTTACTGAAAGAAAATCTATGCCTAGAAGTCCCAAGATAAACGCTCAAAGCCTCGGAACCCCATTCCAAAATGTCCCGGATATATTCTTCGTTCTCTTCTAACTTTTCCGCGTACGGTATGAAAAGAGGGCGATTCACCGGACGGCCTATAGTTCTATAAAATAAAAGTCTGCGAAGTACTTCGTGATCCTTCCAATTTCCCGCGTCGAGCGCTCTTTCCACCATTCTAAGATTGATACAGTCTAAAAACTCTATCTTTAGATTTTCGTTTTTCAGTCTTCTGCGAAGGCTCGCCTTGATCTCTTCGGACTCGTATAAAAAATTAGGACAATATTCGGGACATTCTTGGTCCTTATGTAAATCACAATAATGTAATAGAATACAATCGATGTCCGAAGAAGGTTCTACGATCCCAAAATTGATCGAACCTAAAATTTCAACACCGGTGCGAAAACCTTTGTCTTCCAATTCCTTTAAGGCGATGCGGCAAGCCTGCATTCTTCTTAAAGCTTCTTTAGTATCGTAGTTGCGGTATTTACTTTTTAGGGCTACGTATTTTTCTATTAGATAGGTCATTCGAACAGTTCTCGCAAATAGCGGTTCATACCGTGTAATACTATCTCCGGGATTTCATGTCCACCCGGAAATGCCAACAGCTCACCTATCCAACCTGCGTCATTTAACACTGTTTCTAATCTTTTCGCGGCAGGATAACCGAGTACAGGGTCCATTCTACCATGACTTTGAAAAAATTTATAGCCCGGAGTTTGTTTAGCATACTGGGACCAGTGAGTCTCATCCAGCAGAGTTCCAGACAGAATGACAAGACCTTTAGGCTTTTTCTCTGCCTTAAGAGTAATCTCGGTCGCAAGCATTGCCCCTTGGGAAAAACCGCCTAAGATGATCCGATCCATCGGAACATCTAAAGCCTGGATCATCTCTTCTACCTTTTGTTTCGCTTCTCCCAGGCCGGCCGGATAACGTTCAAAAAGTTCTCTAGAACCTCCTGCTACCATGGCTCTTTGTAAAGCTTCCATATCTATAGGGAACCAAGCCTTTCCGTTATAACCTGGGGCGATCGGAATATCCAATATCCCATCCGGAAAAATGAAATTCGTACCCTCAGGAACGTCCATGTAAGAATACAAAGGAAGAAGATCGAATGCATTCGCACCGTAACCGTGCAGAAAGATAACGTAAGGCCCTTGTGGATCGCCCGGAATACGAGCTGCTTTAACGGGACCTAATTGGACAAGCGGGATATCATACATGATTTCCTTGTAAGCAAAGAGTTCTAATTTGGCAATACCATTTAAAGTCAGAAACCCTTTCAACGGTTCTAATCTCAAATCTTAATAACCTACGAAATATTAGAATTTCCAAAGGTATTTCATTAAAATTTAATGGTCTATATGAAAAAAGCAAGGCTCTGTTAGGTTATTTGAAACAAAGTGCTTATGCGGAATTTTATCCTAATTTTTATATCTTCCTTTTTTATCCAAAACTGCGGAATTGTCCTTCTTACTCAGGACTTAAATTCTGAAAAAGATAACGTTCCGACCTTAGCAAGACTACTGCTCGCAATAGTTCCTTCGGAAGCGTTGATCCATTATTTTCCGATGGATAACACTACAAGTCCCTTAGATGTAACACAAAACGGTTTAGATATGAACTCTTACGGAGTCGATATGGCAGTATCGGTTCCCGATCGTTTCGGGATTCCGAATCACTCACTCTATTACAACGGAGCGGTCGGAACGGGAGCAACTACACAAAGCGCAAATAACGGAGATCAGATCTTAAACGGAAGCACTTCTTCTTATACGATCAGCTTTTGGGCAAAAGGAACTTATCCGGCTTCTCCCGGCGGAGGAAGTATGGGAATTTTTATAGCACAGGGTAGCGGCTTCGGGATCCAATATTATAAAAATTATCCGTCTTCTTGCGGATCGCTTAGGGCTTTTACTAATAATGGAAGTGTGGGAGATGTGGATCTCATCGGCCCGTGCAATTTTATCCCGGAAGCTTGGCACCAGATTATCTTTGTTTGGAACTTGGAGCAATTTACCGCAAGTTTGTATGTGGATAATATCCTGATCGCTCAACAAACGAATGTAGGAAGCCAGAGACCTTGGAATGTGAACGCAAAATTATCTTTCGCATTTTCCACTTTAGGTAGCAATTACGTAGAAGTAACGATAGACGAATTTAAGATCTATAATATGGCTTTATCACCCAATCGATATTGGATACCTTAATCACTTAAATGAATTCGCTTTCGTTCATTTATTGAAACAAAATTTAAAAAAAGTCCCCGAATAATACTTCCAAAGGTACATCCTCCTATCTCAGAATGTTTTTCGAATTGAATTTCATATGCGAAAGATCTTACAATTACTCTTGATCTCATATCTTTTCCTAGATTGCGGGACTTATCTTCTTCTCGAAAACCAAGAACAAAACGACCAAACAGCATTCCAAAATTTCGTAAATATTACATTACTAGATTCTTCCATCGGACTCGTACATTATTGGCCGTTAGACGGGGATCTAAAAGATAGAGTCGGCGGATTGGACCTGATAGCAGTAAGCGGCACTCCAACTCCTACATTCGATCGATTTGGATTTCCTGGAGGAGCATATTATTATGATGGAGCCGGCGGCTATCACCAATCTTCAGCACAGGGACCGCTATTTTTCGATGGGACCGTTTCCTCATTTACAGTTAGCGTTTGGGTAAAGGGAAAATTTCCTCCCGGAAATAACGGCAGCGAGTTTATTTTTTTGAGCCAAGGCGCCGGATTAGGTCTCCAATTATACGCATTTTCATCTGGCTCTTGTAGTGGGAGACTGAGAGCTTTCACAAACAATGGAGGCTCAGGGGATGTAGATGTCGGCACAGATTGCGGAATATATCCGGAAGATACTTGGTATCATATGGTTTTTACTTGGGATATCAACACATTGACAGGTTCTCTATACGTGAATAACGTCTTAGTCGACTCCGGAACTTTCGGAATAAACCGTCCCTGGGCTACTAATAGTTTTTTTCAATTGGGTCAATCCGATCTTTCTTCTCAGCTTTTTGCGGGAAGTGTGGACGAGGTCAGAGTTTATAATCGGGTGATATTTCCTGTTTCAAGTTTGTAGGGAGTAGGAGCACCGAGGAGCAACAGTATTGCTCCGAATGCGAGACTAAGGACTTGGGGGACACAAAGCGGAACCTCAGGTCCATGGCACAAAAGCAACTAACGCTTTTTTGCAGTTTTAGTTTTTGGCTTCGGCTTTTTTTTAATTTTAGGCAATTGGTCCTGGACAGCTTTAAAATATTCGCAGACAAGATGATCCGACCAAGAGATCGCTTTCCATCCTTCGAAATAAGCGATATGGCTTCCTCTTTTTGTATAAACATGAATCGAATTCGGAAGGTTTTCCAACCAATGCAAATTTTCTAAAACATTCTGATTTACGCAGATGGGATCATCCTTTGCATTCAAAATCATAATCGGAGTTCGAATATTTTTCATTACAAGTGCAGGATTCGAATGCCGGTAATATTCTTCCTTATCTTCAAAACCGGAGAGGCTGTGCAAACGATCCTGGAATTCGCCCAAAGTTTTTGATTCCAACACTTCCTGAAATCCTCCAACTGAAGATAAGGTTTCATAATGGCGTTTCAAAAAATAATTAATCAATCTTTGGCCCATGATCTTACTATAGACCGGATGAACCCTATGAAATGCCTTTTCGATATCATATGCGGGAGAAATTGCTACCGCGGCATCCAATAAACTTTTAGTCCCGGATTCACCCAGGTATCGAGCAAGCAACCCGGAACCTGCAGAGATCCCCACTCCGAACAAAGGACTATTCGGAAATTTTTTCTTAATATACAAGAGTTGCTCTTTTAAATCCGAACTAGACCCCATTGTGTTTATCTGCGGCTTAGGAAGGGGAAGATTCCCATGTCCCCTCCTAATACAAACCACAGAGGCCCATTTCAACTGGGTCCGAATTGCTTTCACAACAGACTTAACGTCTTGCTCGTCCCCACTGATCGTATGAAAGACAATAGTGATTGGATTTGAATCCTTTTTTTTCTTTCCTATCATATTGGACCAGGCAAGTCCAGTGATTCCACCGTCTTTCATTTTAAGATGTTCCAGTTTATCATAATGAAAAAATTTGGAACGGTGTTCTCTAAAAAGTAAAAGAGCCAGCATTAGATGATTATTAAAACACCAAAACGTAGGAAAATATTTCCTAGTTAAACGAGGACAATTTGCAATTACCCTCCTCACAAACTCGCCTTCACCGAACTGAAGAACCGGTTTTTCTATCACCTCAAGAAAATAGTAAAATAGAAATGCGAGAATGAGAAATAAAACAATAGAGAAGAACGAGAGCATTCAATAGTCCAAATGAAATTACTTTGGGAAAGAATAGGCGGAGAAAGGTTAGGGTCTATTACTTTATGATTTTTAGTTTATAGGCGGGGGATGGCTCCCCCTCGCTCCAGCCGCGTCACGGGTATTACGTTACCCCCGTTCTCGTCTCCGCATCCGGATTGGTTTTTTATTTTCACGGAGACCTAAAACGCGAAGAGTTAGAGTGAATCAACGATATCAATTTGAGCCTATTTTGAATTTATTGGCTTTTAAATCTCACGCTGTATGGCGCAAAGGCTTGCAAAACCTGTTTTTACTTTAAGCGAGCATCATCAAAGATGCAGGAATTACCACGGGCAGTGCGTGAGGAAAATGAATTGTAAAATTAGAAACCACTGCTACGGGTTTTCTCGTGTGGAATTGAGAGATCTTCCTCAACCGACAAAAGTAGGGATACTTAAAAGAGCGCGATTTCGCAAAAATAAAACTATCAAATGTTCCAATTACTAAATATTTAAACTTCTGGATTTTCGGATCATATTTTTCGCTTCAGGCATAAATTCTATATGCCCGTCAAGTAAAGACTATTAAAATGAAAGCTATTTAACAAAAGACATTCTTTCTCTATCCAAATCCCAAAAGTCGCAGCTGCCTTCTTCAAGGAGATCTTCAAATTTTTCCCACCCTACAGACTGTATAAAATCTATTTCTTCAGTATATAGTGGAATTAACCACGCAATTACGATCTTCATACTTTCTGATATATATACACAAAAATCATCTTCAAAAAACACGGGAATAGCAACATATAAACCGTAAAAGTCTTTTCCCGGAATTATCCGATGATTCATTTTTAGCAACTCACCCCTTAATAGGGCGTTGTGATTTGTAAGGATACGTTTACATACTAGTGCAAGACACATAGCAATATCATCGAAGCTGAATTTATCATAAGCGGAAAAAATCAGCTCTTGCCGAATTTCCCGATTATTAATTTTTAAAATATGTTTGCTTAGTCCAAGGGATACAAAACTAGAAACTTCTTCAAGAGGAGTATTCTTGAATCGAATAATTTGTAGATCTTTATTCCATTCTGGTGCCCAACCTTCTTCAATTTCCCCAAGATAGTTTTCCAGATGATCGATCAAACTCATTGATTATCACTTCGATTGCAATTTTTACATCTTAGTCTAGTATTTTCGTTATAATTGTCCAATACTTCTTTGCGAGTGTTTCCCTTTTCCCTATCTTTCCATTTAGGATTATGGTCTACATCCCATCCATCTTTTCCATCACGTCGTTCTTTTTTGTGAGGATTTCCTTCGACATCCTTGCCACAATCTGGGCATTTTTTCGTGCCTGGTTTACCGCCAGGCGCAGCATTATCCCAATTATCAGTGACCGTTTTCTTTCTAAATTTTGAGGGGCGTCTATCTACTGCGCGTTTACCTTTATCTCCGTCTTTGGCAACAGAATCAGGTTTTTTGTCAGACATATCCGGAATATCAAAACCAATTTGCTTTGAAGTTGGTTCTTTATTTGTGTTACTTCCATCAACACTCGTTTTCTTTGAATTGTCGATAGGTGCATTTTGATTCCTTCCATTAGATGGCGGCGCATTAGCTGGCTCCTTTAGATAATAAGCCTCGATAAGTGCTCCTGCAGCTAAACCGACAACGATAGTTGATTCAGCGATTCCAATTGCGACCGGTGCAAGAAATAAAAGATGTCCGGTTGGATCTTTATAAAGAACTGGATTTCCTTTTACGTAAGCAAAGCGATTCCACCCCTGAGTATCTCCGCCTCCATCAATGAGCGTATCCGCACTTGTAAACCTAGCGATCTGCGGATCATAATATCTTGCATTATAAAAATAGAAATTAGTCTCTCTATCCAACTCTTGTGAGTTATACTTAGGAGCAAAATCCAGAGTTCCTCTTTGAACAAGAGTCTCTCCGTACGGCTCATACTGCATTCGAGATAGTGTATGAGCACCTTCATCTAAAACATGAGCGACAGAATCCACTTGATCTGTTAAGAAGTAAGCAGTGACTCCATCTTCGTTTAGAGCAGCGATCCGGACTCCATTTAGATAAACGTTATTGATAGAGCTTAGGATATTTGTTTCTTCAGAATATTCTAAACCGTAGAATTTACTTGGATATAGTATCTCTTGGTTTTTGAAAGAAGCACCACTCGGAACTAATGCTTTCTTACGAACTCTGAAGCCACCTTCGTCATACCAATAATTCCCTATTGTTGTGCTAAGAGCGTCTTGTACCTGAGTGATCCTGTTTTGAGAATCTACAGTAATTGTCTTAGTTAGATCTTTGAAATTATCTCTCTGAGAAGTCATGTTCCCAGAGGAATCGTAGCTCATGACCAGACGATTGTTTCCACTTTGGGTGGAATCTATATGAGTGACTTGGTGGTTGGAATACTGGTAATTCCACTCATCGATGAGGGTATTATCGTTAAAGTTATGATTTCGTTTTGCGAGTAGGTTTCCGTTCTTTGCATAAGCAAAACTTTGGCGGAAAGTTTTCGTATAATTATCAGCAGATTCTTGGTATTGTCCGTCTGCTGCAGTGAGCCTATTTAAACCATCGTAACTGTAATTGTAAGCAGTAGTGTATTCTGAAGAAGTATTTGTGATTCCAGTGATATTATTTCTGCTATTGAAAGCATAGACTGCGTCTTGGAGAGTTTTAGTAGTTCCATCTACATCTCCAACAGAGTTGATACGAACTAATCTTTGTTTAACATCGTAGGTATAATTTGTTTGGATACCATTTCCAAGTCCAAACCCGGAAGTTTGTCCGAATTCGTTATAAGCAATATTTTCAACGATTGTTTTGCTGCAATAGCCTGGGATGACTCCGTTTGTATTTACTTGGACTGAAATTCCTGTGATATAACCTGCAGTTCCGTAGGTGTAGCAGGCTTTCATCCTGGTATGGCTGACTGGGTGTTCCGGATAGTCTATGGAACTTACACGTCCGAGTAGATCGTATTTGTATTCTGTAATATACGGTCCGTCTGCCAGTTCGATCGTTAGATTTTTGATGTTTCTAGTTTCTTTTTTAGCTCTTCCTAATTTATCGTAGCTGAATGTTTTGATCTGTACGTTGTCTTCTACTCGGACAAGTTTTCCGAGTGCGTTCTCCGCTCCCGAGCCACTATCGTAATCGAAATATACGGTGCCTTCCGGGGTGTCTTTTGTGAGCATTCTTCCAAGAGAATCATAAGTGAAACTAGTAGTAATTCCGCGAGCGTCAGTGGATTGAGTAGTGTCTCCGAATGCGTTATAGGAAGCTGTGCTTACCCCGAAATCTGGATCGCTGTTTTTCTTTAATCTTCCGAATGCGTCGTAAAGCCAATAGGCTTGGTTTTGGCCGGAAGTATCTTTTGTATTGATCCCGCTTGTATCGCAAGATAACGCTCCTCCGTTCATATCGGACTTTTTGATCATTTTGCCCGCAAGATCGTAACAGAATCCGATCTGTGCCTGGGTGCCGTCCGATCCAAAGTCCTCTATATAAAGAACCTGTCCTCTTCCGTCTTTTACGGTTCTTTTACTTGTCCCACCGCTATGTGTTTCAATAGTCTCGAATGGATCGTTATAGGTGACGGTTAACGTGGTCGCTTCTGTTTCTCCGGCGGCGATCGGTAAGATCGTCTTTTTTGCCCTTCCGATCGCATCGTATTCTATATAACTCGGATTTCTTTCTTGGGAATGTAGTACGAAACTGTCTATCTCACCAGCATCTGCCCAGTCCGGTTGTCCGGATCGTACGACCTGTCCGTTCCCGTTGTATGTGATCTTTCCGGACCTTACGAATTGTCCGTTAGATCCTGTTTTGACGGTATGGACCACTCTTCCCATCCCGTCTTTGTAACTTCTAAGTGCAAAACTCGGATCTGCTCCGCCTGTGGGGAATGTGGTTTTTGCACTGAATGGAAAATTGGAACCGTATTCGTAAACAGCAAGCACCTTGATCCCGGAATCCGTGTCCGCACTGGACTCCACTAATCTTCCGAAATCATCATATTCAAAATAACTTTTATTTCCGTTCGGATCAGTGGAATCGTCCGGTGATCCGAACGCTTTTCCATAATTCGTAGTGTATCTGGTCTTGAGTTGGAGAGATCCACCGAAACTTGTCTGCTCCTTTACGAACTGATGAAGTTGGTCGTCATAAACGTAGGAAGTCCCACGAGCAGGACTTGAACTTACATTTCTTTCTTCTGTTTGGTTTCCGTAAGTATCGTATTCGTATTCCGTAATGTTCGCTGGAACAGAAGGAAGTCCGCTTCCGGTATAGGTCACTGCATTACGAGTCAAATTTCCCTGAGAATCATAAGTAAGATTGCTTGTGGTTTCATGAGAAGAAGCCGACAAAGAAACTGTCTTTTTAGGACGGGTCTGGTTGGTTGTAGAATCCGTCTCAAAATCGGTTACACTCGTAAAACTTTGAGAAGAATGTGCCGAATCCGCATAATGATCCGTGCTTATATCCGTCTTCTTAGTGAGATTATATCCGTTAAATACCACAGAACCTTCGGAAGTAGTGGTAGCAGTTCCCTTGATAAAGTTCTGGGTTTTGCTCAAACGAGCAAGATAGCTGATCTTTCCCGGGACCGTTTCTATTTGTTGGATCTCATACGTTTTTTTAGAAGATCCGTAATCTTGGTTATCCGAACCAATGATATGCATTTCTTTCTCTGCACCTGCAAGTGCTCGGTTATGCATAAAATTGGAATAAGGCTGACTGAAATAAGAATGAACCGTTCTAGATCCGGTTGCATCCGTCATTGTAAAATCCGTAAATCCGAACGCATCCGTTTCTTTTTGCCGTTTATGAATGCGGAAAAAGAAACTCCGTTTTTATAACTATAATTCTTAAGGATCGTGTTCCCAAGCCCGTCATCTAAGGTAATCTTTGTGCAGACCCTGTAATTGATCGAAAGATCCGGGATATTATCTCCACCATTATTATCAAACTTAGTAGAATTATCATATTCTAATGTATAAGTCCCACCGATCCCGTTCTTGATCTGTTCGATCACATCCGGAACGGTTCCTGTTGACATCGCAAAATACCAAGTTGGTTCTTTGAGATGGATAATACCGATGTCAGTGAGTCCGTCCCCATTATAATCTCCTTGGATCCATTGGAAAGGATACACCTTAGTCATTAGATCCGAGCGATCCATGGACAATGCAAATACAGGAGAAGCAGCGGATATTATCTTACTCTGGGAAAGATCGTAAACTTTGCTCTCGCCATCAGAAACTACAATTGGATTTCCTCTATGATCGAATTGGTTCGAGAATCCTACAAGTCCTGGGTTAAAAACAGTTCGTGCAACAGTAGTTGCAGTAATTCTAATTTTAGAAAATACAACAGAAGCAGTGTCTGTCGGATCCTCATAAACAATCGAATTGCCGGATACTTCCGGAAAGAGCGCGTATTGGATCCCGGCCTGACTTGTTTTATCATAAACGGTAGTGGATACTGGAACATTCACAGAACCGGTCAGAAGTTTGAAGTTGATCGCAGTAGAACCGATGGTTCCTAAATACCATTTATGAGTAGTTCCAGTCCTATCTACGAGTAAGATCTGAGCTTTCCCAACTCCAGCAAAGTCTCCCGAAAAAATACTGAAACTTGTTCTTCTGTTCCGATTGGTCTCACTTCCTACTTGGAATAGATTTTGTAGATAAGAATCTAATACATCACCCGAAACTGTTAGGTATTTGGTTCCACTCGGGCCTGTGAGTAAAAATCTTTGAGCGCTTGTGCTTGTTTGGCGTTCAAGACCAAAGCAGATTTAGAAGTGGTACGTTAAATAATCGATCGCATACGCACTGGAATTGATATCAAAGAAACAACTTGAGAATCAGCAATGCTAGCAAGATCCGTTCTTTTAAAAGCATTTCCGCTATCTTGGGTCACTACAAAAAACTTGCTAGTAGTTCCAAAATCTCCGAAGAATAAAACTTCGTCGCGAGTGTTTACTGTGTAACGATCCGCCTTGCCGTTATTTACAGTTACAATTCCGGTTGTTTCCGGATTAAAACCTGTAAGAACTGCTTCTGTAAATGTGGAACCTTTCTTAAAATCGAAAACCCCTGTTTTTCTATCAAAAAGAAGAAGTTCGGGAGAAGCAGAACAATCATTTGTTGTAAAACATCCCGGATATGCAATCTCTCCCTTTCCAGGGTTGGAGTTCCCATCGTATTGGTAATCTAAAAGAACTGTTTTGGTGTCAGTTGAAGTGGAGAATACTCCGAATCCTTTGATTGGTTTTACTTCATCCAAAGGAAGGGGAGTCTTCATCACTCTCTCTTGGTTCGGACCATAGCTCATATCGCTGTAAACTTTGTAGCGGAATCCGTTAGATGTTGCCTCTCCGATCCAGAACTTTCCGTCCGTCTCAGAGAAAAACCCTACGTCAGTTGAACCATCTCCATTGAAATCCCCTTGGAGCCAACGAGTGATCGTTTTAAATTGAGGAGCTTTGGACCAGATCTTAAAATTGATAGTCCGATTAACAGTTTCTCCTAAAGTCCATTCTCCCGAAGAACGATCGAATAACAAAAAGTCAGAAGTTCCATCTCCGTTGAAGTCTCCGGAGAATTGATCGTTAGAAAATAAAGCCTGCTCAGGTGCAGTAAATACTTTATATAATACCCAGTTGGTAATAAAATAAATGGGACTCGATTTGTCCGGATTTCTGAGATTCTCTCCTAC